>JAMOAX010000001.1:0-75765 GCA_039908555.1 Magnetococcus sp. DMHC-8 | reverse complement strand
CGGCTTTTTTTAAGGTCAACAGCGACGGCAAAGTCCCAGGGCTCTGCCCTGGACCCGCCAGGGGGGTGACCCCCCTGGACCCGCACACCCGGCACGGTTCCCTGATGTGAGCATGGACGAAACGATGATCAAGGCCGCCTGTCGTGACAGTTTTGACAAAAGCCGCCTGAACCGCAAGATCTCCTTGTGATCAGCCGGCAATTCCGGTAGATCTAGGCGGCATCCATCACCTTCAACATCGGACAGCGGGAGCGCGCCATGTTCAAAGGCGTCTTCACGGCACTGATCACCCCATTCCAGGATGGCCGAGTGGACGATGCCGCCCTGGGCAACTTGATTGAGTGGCAGATCAACAACGGTATCGGCGGTCTCGTGCCCTGCGGCACCACCGGCGAGTCGGCCACCCTGAGCCACACGGAGCACCGGCACGTCATCGAGACCTGCCTGCGCCTTGTGGACGGCCGGGTGCCGGTCATCGCCGGCACCGGTTCCAACTCCACTGCCGAAACCATCGAGTTGACCCGTTTTGCCCAGCAGGCCGGCGCCTCCGGGGCCCTGCTGATCACGCCGTACTACAACAAACCCACCCAGGAGGGGCTGTTCCGCCATTACCAGACCGTGGCCGATGCCGTAGACCTGCCTCTGGTGCTCTATAACGTGCCGGGTCGTACCGGCGTCGACATGCTGCCGGATACCGTGGCCCGACTGGCCCGCCATGATCGGATCGTCGCCATCAAGGAGGCCACCGCCAACATGGAACGTGCCTCCATCATCCTGCAACAGAGTGACGGTCGGATTGCCCTGCTGTCCGGTGACGATGCCACGTTTCTCCCCTTCCTGGCCATCGGCGGTGAGGGGGTCATTTCGGTTACCGCCAACATTGCGCCCGACCAGATGGTCGCGCTGTGGCGCCACTTCAGCAAGGGCGACATGATTGCCAGCCGCCGCAGCCACAACCGCCTGCTGGAGATCAACCGGCTGCTGTTTTGCGAGACCAATCCCATCCCTGTCAAGGCGGCCTCTGCCATGATGGGTCTGTGTGGTCCGGAGATTCGCCTGCCCCTGACCCCCCTGGCCGATGGCTGCCGGGAACCATTGCGGCAGGCCATGCGTCGTATCGGGTTGAATGTATGATGGCACACTCTGGGGGCTTTGCCCCCTGAACCCGCAGCACGATCAAACAACGGGGCGGTTGGCGTGGAAGGATACATTTTGGGACGGCATGGGCTCCATGATCCGTCTATGAAGGTCAATGGCAATGGGTGCCGTTGATGGGTCTGTCGTTATCGTTGATTGCAAGGAGAACACGTGTGAACAAGCTTATTCCAGCTCTTTTGTTGGCCTCTGCCCTCGTTGCCGGTCCTGCTTTTGCAGCGGGTGATGCTGCGGCCGGCAAGGCCAAGTCCGCTGCCTGTGCCGCCTGCCATGGACCGGACGGCGTCAGCAAGGTGGAAACCAACCCCAACCTGGCCGGTCAGAAAGTGGGCTACCTGGTTGCCCAGATGAAGGCCTTCCGGGATGGCAAGCGGGTCAATCCCCTGATGACCGCGCCCACCAAGACCCTGACCGATGCAGACATCGACAATCTGGCTGCCTATTTCGCCAGCCAGGGCAAGTGATGGCCTTTGGCTGTGCTGTGCAAGAGTGAACGCTGTGAAAGGGGCGGCCGGTCGGTCGCTCCTTTTTTGCTGGTCGGGACGGACTCCCGTTGCGGTTTTTTTTGGGCTGGCTGGTCAAACGGGCTATGGGCATCAAGCTGATTTCTGACAACCGGAAGGCGCGGTTCAATTATGAGATCCTGGAACAACTGGAGGTCGGCATCGTCCTGCAGGGCACCGAGGTCAAGTCGGTGCGGGCGGGCAAGTTCAACATCAATGATGCCTATGCCATCATCCAGGCCAGCGAACTGGTCCTGCTCAACGCCAACATTGCCGTTTACACCCATGGCAATCTCCACAACCATGATCCGTTGCGCACTCGCAAGTTGCTGGCCCATCGGGGTGAGATCCGGCGCCTGATCGGTCTGAGTCGGGAAAAGGGATTGACGCTGGTTCCTCTCAAGACCTACTGGAAGGATGGCAAGGTCAAGGTGGAGGTGGGGGTCGGGCGGGGCAAGCAGCTGCACGACAAGCGGCATGCCATTCAAGAACGGGACTGGAACCGGGACAAAGCCCGCATCCTGGCGGGCAACCAGGAGTGAGAAAGCAGGGCGGCATCATGGACGCTGAACCGGCACACCAGGTGCCACACCGCCCTTGCGACCCAAACCAAACCCGACGCGATAGAGGTCGGGCATGTCAACTCGCCCGTCTTTGCGTGTCACAAAAATGCCAAGGCGTTCCAAATCTTTTCGGACCCCGTCCCAGCTTTCAACATGCTGAGGGGGCAGGCGATCTGATGAGATGCTGCCTGGCCCGCCAGGCATTTTGTTGTCCCACGCACGATTGACTGTTTCGTCATCGCAAGGAACGTTGATCCCCCTGAGTGCCTCCATGACCTGCGGCACCCAGGGGTCATCTTCCGCCACCTGTGCAACACAGATCTGGGAAGCCTTCTGGATGCCGCGTTTGAGACTTTCATAATGCAGTGCCAACGGATAATTGGCGTAGCGCTCCAGGCTGTCTGTCGCGGCACTGGAGATGGCCGCCAGGAAGGAACGTGGCGAGGTCCAGCCATGACCATCTACCAGATGGCCGACACTCCACACATAGGGCACCCCTCGACGGGCATCCTTGCCCATCCTGTCCCCGGCGAGCACATCAAACAGACGGCGATGATATGGTTCCTCTGTAGTCAGTGCTGACGACAGGAACCAGGCAGAACCGTCGGAACGCAATGCATCCCTGGGAGACAGAACGGACATCGCCACCGAACGCAGGCAGTCGCCATGCTGATCGGGCGCATTGATGAGTCGCTGCCACAACATGGCGTGCAAATCATGTCGCTCCCAGGTCAGTTCGACGCGCGTCGCCAGGATTTTCGAAGCATCAACGAACGCGGTGACTGTCCGCTCCATTTGGTCCGGACGCAGGAAGATTTTGGCGCGCAGTCGGGAAAAATCACGCAACCACAAGGTTGTTTGCAGCAGGTCACGCACGATACGATTCATCGTTTTCCAGTCTCGACTGGTGCGATCCAGGGCATCAAAAATGATGAGACCATACTGACCATTGTTGGCCAGTTGCGTATTGGCAGCCTCGGCAAGCTGCGCGCATTGCTCGGCATTTTCCACCACCCACTGCACGGTATCAGGCCAGGAGCCTGTTGGAATCGGTCGTTCTGCGATGCCTGCCAGCCACCGCAGCATGACTGCACGCCAGACGGCATAAGGTTCGTACCCATTGGCAAGCAGGTCTTTGAAAGTCTCCCGATCAGGATAGGTCGTGATGTTCGATTTGGCAGCATGGCCGACATGAATGATGGTGTGCGCCAGGTCTTGTACAGACTCGCCAATCTGACGGCGCAGATTGTCATCGCTCAGGGCGGCCGTCCAGAACGACTTGCCGACTCCGCGTGCGCCCACCACCAGCACGGCCTCACGTGTGAGTGCTTTGCGATGGGCAAGGGGAATGCAGAGCGTGCCGGGGCGGGGGTGTTCGCCCGTGTTGTCCAATTCAAACGGTGCCTGGACGATGGCATGGCGAACGGATTGCGGATCTGTCATGTCAGTGTCTCCCATACCAGTACCTGGTGATTTGACAGACTTTGAAAAATCGCTGCGGGTCCAGGGGGGTCACCCCCCTGGCGGGTCCAGGGCAGCGCCCTGGGACTTTGCCTTTGCTGTTGCTTTTCAAAGGAGCCGCAGCCGCTTTTTGCTGCGGCGTTTTCAACATGCGCCGCAGGCAAGCCGGCGAATTCTGGAACAGCTTGTACCTGTCAAATCAGGTTGGTTGACCCATTACATTAGTAGGGGGGCCGGAGGTAATCAAGAAGCCCCCCGTAAACCGCTCTCACTTCGTTTTCATCCACCTGCGCCATGCGATGCTGCAGGCTCAACAAACCATACCAGCCACGGTTCCAGAGGACCGGCACAGGAGCGTGAGGAGCGTAGTAGTCGTCTTCTGCAAAACTCCAGTCGCCGATTGCGCCCGGCGCGACCGCGTCGTAGGTATCCTCAAACAACTGGTAGGCATCTGACCGCATCGTTGCCAGGTATTCCAATCTGCGTTCGTCATCCGGTACAAGTCCGGCAACCAGTTGCAGGCGCCTGCGTATTTTCTCGATGACGCCGAGCTGTTGCCAATACGAAAACAGTGCATGATAACCCGTCCAGGTTTGCCGGCCTTGAATGGCAAACATCAAGACTGTGTGCGCACCCAGACCGGTCACGCAGGCGGCTGCCACCTCATCGATGCCTGCGCGGGCATCGATGAGGATTGTGTTCGGGCTAAGCTCCTGTTCCAGCCGATTGACCAGGCGATTCAGGCGCGATGACCACGTTTCGAGGGCCTGACCGTCTGTTTTCGGCATCCACACCCGACCCAGCTTGGATACATATTCGCCCGGCTCACGGCCGTGTGCCGGTACGAGATAAATTTGGCCTGCTGTCGGCAGACCGGTCGTCGCAATGAGGCCATCAATCAGGGCCTCTCCGTTGTCAACCAGGTCTTCCACCAGCCAGTCGGCAATACCGTACTTGGGCTGCCGTTCAGGCGGCAACAAGGCACTTGACAGTCCCGGGGATTCCAGGTCCAGATCCAGCACCAGTACACGTTCTCCTTCTCTGGCCAACGCCCAGGCGGTGGCTGCCAGGGCGGTTGATCGTCCCACGCCACCCTTGATGGAAAAAAACACAATGCGGGGGACACCGGGAGCAACCTCTGCAATGGCCTCCCATCGCGATGCGCTTGCCAAACGGTCGACGACCCATACATTATCGAACCCCGCCAACACAAAAAACGCGGCCCCCTGGCATGCCTGCTCGCGCACCGCCTCGTACAGAATGCCCGCTGCCACCGGGTAGGCGTGGGGTGCCATGCGTCTGGCCAGATCCTGATAGATACCCTGAATTTGTGCGTCTTGCGCACTGTTTTTGATGCTGTCCGGCACAATGAAGCGTACCCGCCCGTTGAGGTCACGGTTGATCAGCAGCCAGTCCAGTCGAGCAATCATTTCGGAATGGGCACCCAGCGTCTCGGTGACCATGGGCAGGATATGATCGAAAGTGGTCATATTATCAGCCCTTCCAGCTGCGCTTTTTTGATCAACCCGCCAACTGTCTGCACAGCTGCTTGATGGGATTGCGTCCGTGACTGGTTGAAATGGGATCGACAGGCATAACGGTCGGAAACATTCCAATCCTGGAACGGATTCCCGGCAGGCAAGGCATATCCTGTTCCCTGTGGATGCGCGCAGCGATAACTTTCGAAGCGATCCCAGACTTCTTTCACGTGCCTCTTGTCTTGACTGTTCTGTGGGCTTCCCGACGAATCGCTCTTCATGCCAAAAACCGCCATCAAACGCTTCAGCCCGCACTCGGCCGCCAGGCCATAGAGATGGTCCGCATTCGCCCAGCGTTTTTCCTGGTAGAGGAGTTCCGCATCATGCCAGTGTCGCTCGTGAGCATCCAGAAAATCGGCTGGCAGACACATGCTACGGTCTCCCGAACGAGATGTGATCGTTGGTCAGGTGGACAGCAGGGGGCGCTGCCCCCAACCCCGCCAGGGGCTTTGCCCCTGGACCCCACCAGGGGGATAATCCCCCTGGACCCGTAATACTGTCAGAAATTTTATGAAAGGATTGAAGATCTTCGGGGTTTGGGGATGGCAACCATCCCCAACACCCCATAGGAACGCAAGCCACATTACAGGAATGACTGCATGGTTGCTTGCGTCCAGGCCAGGAACCGACCGGGGAAGATGCCACCCACCAGCACCACCAGCGCACTGATGGCCAGGATGACCTGGTGGGTCAGGGCAACGTCGACGGCAAACGGTTCGTCCGACTGATCGAAGTAGATGATCTTGACGATACGCAGATAGTAAAAGGCCCCGATGGCGGAAAAGAGCACACTGGTCACCGCCAGGCCGATCAGGCCGGCGTGCACAGCGGCCATCAGGATGTACAATTTGGCGATAAAGCCGGCCAGCGGCGGAATGCCCGCCATGGAGAGCATGAACATGGCCAGGAGAAAGGCCAGCAGTGGCCGTCTGCGGGCCAGGCCGCTGTAGGAGCGGATATCGTCGTCGATCCCGCCCTTGTTGAGCACCAGGACCAGGCAAAAGGCTCCCAGCGACATGAAAACGTAGATGGACAGGTAAAACAGCACGCTCTGGTGACCCAGGGGATTGCCGGTGGTCAGACCGATGAGCAAAAATCCGACGTGGCCGATCGAGGAGTAGGCCAACAGGCGTTTGATGTTGGTCTGGGCGATGGCGCCCAGGGCACCGACCGCCAGGGAGGCGATGGCCATCCATTGCAGCATGGGCGCCCAATGGACTTGCAAGGTCACAAAAGCCTCCAGCAGCACCCGGATCAGGGCGGCAAAAGCGGCTATCTTCGGCATGACGGCGATGAAGGCGGTCACCGAGGTGGGCGCCCCTTCGTAGACATCCGGTGCCCACATGTGAAACGGCGCGGCGGCCACCTTGAAGCTGATGCCGATCACCACCAGCGCGGCCCCCAGCACGGTGATCGGGTTGATGTGGTCGGCCACCTTCAGGACCCCCGCCACACCGCTCAACAGGGTGGTGCCGGTGGTGCCATAGATCAGGCTGATGCCGTACAGCAGGATGCCGGAAGCCAGAGAGCCCAGGACAAAATACTTCAGGCCGGCCTCGGAAGAGCGCAGGTCGTCTCGTTGATAAGCGGCCAGGACGTAAATGGAGAGGGACATCAACTCCAATCCCAGGTAGAGCACCATGAAGCTGCCCGCCGAGACCATGGTCATGGCCCCGATCAGGGAGAAGAGCGAAAGCACAAAGTATTCGCCGCTGTCCAGGCCATGTTGTGTCAGATAATCCCGCGCCATCATCAACGGCAAGGCCGTGGCCGCCAGCAGGAGCAGCTTCATGAAACGTGCCAGATTGTCATCGATGAAATGGCCCCCCAGGGTAACGGAGGGGGGCGCACTGGCAAGACCGGCAATCACGACACCTGTCAACAGAATGCTGCTGATGGCCCACGTGCCGATGAATCCCCGCATCTCTTTTCCCAGCCAGGCACTCATCAGCAACAGTATCATGGCCAGGAGCGCCAGCAAAATCTCCGGCAACAGTAAGACCAAGTTCATATCCGGTAGTTGGACAGCCATTTCCTTCAGTGCTCCACTGCTGATCTCGTTATTCGATTTCGTGCACTTTTATGGGGACTTTGCCCCCAAACTCCCACTGAGGGAGATGATCTCCCCCAGGCCTTGATCATCGTTTCGTCCAGCAGACTATCGGATTCTGCCAGTTTGCCTGCGGCGCACGCTGCAAAGGCCGCAGCAAAAACCGGCTGCGGCTTTTCTGCCTGTTTGCCTGCGGCGCATGCTGCAAAGGCCGCAGCAAAAACCGGCTGCGGCTTTTTTGAAAATCAACAGCAACAGCAACAGCAAAATCCCAGGGCGCTGCCCTGGACCCGCCAGGGGAGATAATCTCCCCTGGACCCCATAAAACGTTACCTGCCGATTCAGCCCTGTCGCCAGCCTCCGATCAAAACATGGCCAGGGCGGCGGAGGTGGCCTTGATGGTATTGGCCTGAATCAACAACTGTTCCACCGAGGCGTGCATGATGTTCAGGAACGGCCCCGGGTAGAAGCCGATCCAGAAGACCAGGACCAGCAGGGGCACGAACAGGGCAATCTCCCGGGCACTCATATCATCCAGTGCTGCCACCTCTTCGTTTGTCACGATGCCAAATACCACCTTCTTGAACATCCACAGCATATAGGCAGCGCCCAGAACCAGTCCGGTGGCGGCCACGACGGCCACTCCCTTGTTGGCGAGGTAGGCTCCCAACAGGATCAGGAATTCACCGATAAAACCGTTGGTGCCCGGCAGTCCGACCGAGGCCATGGTGAAGATCATGAAGATGACCGCATAGACGGGCATGCGATGGGCCAGGCCGCCAAAGCGGGCGATCTCCCGGGTATGCATCCGGTCGTAGACCACCCCCACCAGCAGGAAGAGGGCGCCGGAGACGATGCCATGGTTGACCATTTGCAGGATGCCGCCTTCCACCCCCTGCTGGTTGTAGGCGAACAGGCCGATGGTGACGAAGCCCATGTGGGAGACCGACGAATAGGCGATGAGCTTTTTCAGGTCTTTTTGCATCAGCGCCACCAGGGCGGTATAGACGATGGCCACCAGCGAGAGGCCGAAAATGAAGGGAACGAAAAAGCGCGAGGCATCGGGCAGAATGGGCAGGGAAAACCGCAAAAAGCCGTAGGCGCCCATTTTTAGCAGGATGCCGGCCAGGATCACCGAGCCGGCGGTGGGAGCCTCGACGTGGGCGTCGGGCAACCAGGTATGCACCGGCCACATGGGCACCTTGACCGCGAAGGAGGAAAACAGCCCCAGAAACAGCCAAACCTGCAGGGTGAAGGAGAAGGGAATGCCCATCAGTGCCGGAATGGAGAAGGTGCCCCCCTTGAAGCCCATGACCAGGATGGCGATCAGCATGAGCACCGACCCGGCCAGGGTGTACAGGAAAAACTTGTAGGCGGCATAAACCCGGTTTTTGCCCCCCCACACGCCGATCAGCAGGAACATGGGGATCAGCATGGCCTCCCACAGGATGTAGAAGAGGATGAAGTCCAGGGCGCAGAAGACGCCGATGACAAAGCTTTCCAGGGCCAGGAAGGCCACCATGTACCCCTTGACCTGTTTCTGGATGCTCTCCCAGGAGGCCAGGATGCAGATGGGGGTGAGCAGCGCGGTCAGGAGGACGAAGGGCAGGCTGATGCCATCCACCCCCATCCGGTAGGTGATTCCGTAGGCGGGGAGCCAGGCCACTTCTTCCATGAACTGGAAGGCGGCCGAACCGGCATCAAAGCCGCTCAGCAGCCGCAGGCTCAGGAAGAAGGTCGCCAGGCTGGTGCCCAGGGCCAGATAGCGGGCCACCTGGGGGTTCTCTTTGACGCCAAAGAACAAGACCAGGGCACCGATCAGTGGAAGAAATGTCACCAAGCTCAGCATTGCCAAACCTTCTTTTGAGTTTTGCGCCGCGCTCATCCCGGCAGGACGTGCAGCCTTTGCGGGGCTTTGCCCCGGACCCCACCAGGGGCAAAGCCCCTGGACCCCACCAGGGGGATGATCCCCCTGGACCCGCAACTGTTTCCGGTTGGCCGGGGAATCAGGTGTACAGCGACATCAGCACCAGAACCCCAATCAACATGACAAAGGCGTAGTGATAGATATAGCCTGTCTGCATCTGCCGCAATTGCTGCGCCAACCGGCCACAGAGGGCGGCTGTGCCATTCACGCAACCATCGACCATGCCTTCGTCGCCGGCATGCCACAATCCTTCGCCGATCCGCCTGGCCGACTGGACGAACAGGCGGTCGTAAAGCCGATCAAAATACCAGGCATTCAACAGGAAACGATAGGTCCCCTGGTAGTGTCCGGCAATGATGCGGGGCAGGTCAGGCTGTTTGATGTAGAGCAGATAGGCCAGCCCCAGGCCGATCAGGAACATGGCGAACGGTGACCATTTGACCCAGGCGCTGACGTGGTGGGCATGTTCCATGGCATCGTGACCGGGTGCCAGGAAGATGGCCGACTTGAACCAGCCCAGATGGGTCATGGACTCGCCGAGCATGCCGGAGAAAAGGGCACCCAGGGCCAGGATTACCAACGGTCCCAGCATGACCCAGGGCGACTCCTTGGCATGGTCATAGCTGTGATGATCCGCCGGATGACCGTGGAAGGTCATGAAAATCAGGCGGAAAGAGTAGAAGGTGGTCAGGATGGCCGCCAGCATGCCCAGCACCCAGGCAAAGGTGCCGATCGGGGTATGGGCGGCATAAGCCGCCTCCAGGATGGCGTCCTTGGAGTAGAACCCGGCCAGGAAGGGAAAACCGGTCAAGGCCAGGGTGCCGATCATCATGACGGCATAGGTGATCGGAATTTTTTTCCGCAGCCCCCCCATCTTGCGCATATCCTGCTCGTGGTGCATGGAATGGATCACCGCTCCGGCGCTCAGGAAGAGCAGGGCCTTGAAAAAGGCGTGGGTCATCAAGTGGAAGATGGCTGCCGAGTAGGCCGACACGCCGGCGGCAAAAAACATGTAGCCCAGTTGCGAGCAGGTGGAATAGGCGATCACCCGCTTGATGTCGTTCTGGACCAGCCCCACGGTGGCGGCAAAAAAGGCCGTGATGGCCCCCACCAGGGTGACCACCGTCAGGGCGGTTTGTGACAGTTCAAAGAGGGGCGAGGCCCGACAAACCATGAAGACCCCGGCGGTCACCATGGTGGCGGCATGGATCAGGGCCGAGACCGGCGTCGGGCCCTCCATGGCATCCGGCAGCCAGGTGTGCAGGATGAACTGTGCCGATTTGCCCATGGCGCCGACGAAGAGCAGCAGGCAGATCAGGGTGATGGTGTTGACCGGTCCCCAGAAAAGAAAGTCAACCGTCGGCGGAAACTGGCCGGTGCCGGCCATGCGGAAGACGGTGGCATAGTCCAGGGTGTGAAAGACCTGATAGATGGCAAAAATGCCCAGGGCAAAGCCGAAATCCCCGACCCGGTTGACCAGGAAGGCTTTCATGGCAGCGTTGCAGGCCGACTCCTTCTTGAACCAGAAGCCGATCAGCAGGTAGGAGGCCAGCCCCACCCCCTCCCAACCGAAAAAGAGCTGCAAAAAGCTGTCACCCGTGACCAGCATCAGCATGGCAAAGGTGAAGAAGGAGAGATAGCTGAAAAAACGGGGTTGATCCGGGTCTTCCGCCATGTAGCCGACCGCATAGATATGGATCAGGGTGGAGATGCCCGACACCACGATCAGCATGACCGCTGTCAGACGGTCGATCAGCAGTCCGAAGGAGACCCGGAACTCGCCGGAGACGATCCAGGACCAGACCTCCTGACGGACGGGATCGCCATTGCCCACGGCGATTTCGAAAAAGGTCTGGATGGCCAGCAGGGCGGAGATCGACATGCCCGCGATGGTGACCAGGCGGGCCGTGGCGTTGCCCAGCAGGCGACCGAACAGGCCGGCTATCAAAGAACCGAACAGGGGTGCCAGCACAATCAGTAGGTGTTTGCTCATCGTTTCCAATCCTTGGCCTTGCCGGCTCAACCTTTCAGGGAATCAATCTGTTCCACATCAATCGTGGCCCGGTTGCGGAAAAAGGATACCAAAATGGCCAGGCCGATGGCCGCCTCGGCCGCTGCGACCGCCAGGACAAAAAAGGTGAAGATTTGGCCGTTCAAGTCGCCGTTATAGTGGGAAAAAGCCACCATGTTAATGTTGACGGCCAACAAAATCAGCTCGATGCTCATCAGGATGATGATCACGTTGCGCCGGTTCAGAAAGATGCCGAATACGCCTGTCGTGAACAGGATGGCACCCAAAATCAGACAGTGATGCAGCGACATGGTTTTATTACGCCCCTTCGCCCGGTTTCCGTTGAACGAGTTCCACCGCTTCCGCCCGCGTGCGGGCCACCTGCTGGCCGATATTTTGACGTTTCACCCCCGGTTTTCGTTCCCGCAGGGTGAGCGCCACCGCCCCGATCAGGGCAACCAGCAGCACCAGCGAGACCAGCTCGAACGGGTAGAGATACTGGGTATACAACAACTGCCCGATGGCCCGGGTATTGGGCACCGCCGAAGGGGCTGCCCCGTGCAGGGCATGGCTGTGGGAAAAGAGCACCACCAGCTCCACCAGCATGACCAACCCGACCGTCAACCCCAGGGGGAGATGTTCGAGGGCCCGTTTTTTCAAATCGGTCACATCCAGGTCCAGCATCATGACCACGAACAGGAAGAGCACGGCCACCGCGCCCATGTAGACCATGACCAGCAGGGCAGCCAGAAACTCCGCCTCCAGCAGCACGAACAGCGCGGCGGTGGAGAAAAAGGTCAGGATCAAGAACAAGACCGAATGGACCTGATTGCGGCAACTGACCACCCCCACTCCCGCCAGGGCCGTAACCGCCGCAAAGGCATAGAAAATAATGTCTACTACCGTCATTGCCCTGTCTACTCCTATCCGCTTTATGCCACGACCGCTGCGACCCCATCCTGTTGCGGGGCCAGGCCCCGTACCCCGCCAGGGCGCTGCCCTGGACCCGCCCGGGAGACGATTTTCCCGAATCCGCTAACGATACGGCGCATCCGCCGCCAGATTGGCCTCAATCTGCGCCTTCCACCGATCATAGTTGTCAAGCAGCTTTTGCTTGTTGTAGACCAGTCCCTCCCGGGATTCGGCAAAAAATTCAAAATTGGGCCCCAGGACGATGGCATCCACCGGACAGGCTTCCTGGCAATAGCCGCAATAAATGCATTTGCCATTGTCGATGTCGTAGATCCGGGTGACCCGTTTTTCCGCCGTGCTGGCCGGATCGATGGTAATGAAGATGGCCTGGGCCGGGCAGGCGGCCTCGCACAGTTTGCAGGCCACGCAGCGTTCCTCCCCCGTATCGTACCGCCGCAGGGCATGTTCGCCGCGAAAACGGGGCGACAGGGGGGTCCGTTCCTCGGGATACTGTACCGTAATGTTGGGCCTGAAAAAATAGCGCAGGGTGACGGCCATGCCGGCTGCCAACTCACGCAATATCAATGATCCCGCCCACTTGAGACCAACACTCATAATCTTTCCCCACTGCCAGACTGAGCCATTGCACTCCCCTCAACCCACTGCTTCATCGGTCCGTGCCTCCCCGTCACACCTTGCCGAACAGGCGCAACCCCAAACCCGTGAGAAAGATCCAGGTGAGGGAGATGGGCAGGAACACCTTCCAGCCCAACCGCATCAGCTGGTCGTAGCGATACCGGGGAAAGGTGGCACGAATCCAGAGAAAGACGAACATCAAAAACCCTGCCTTGATGGCCAGCCAGATGATGCCCGGAATGAACGACAGGATGCCCAGGGGCGGCAGCCAGCCCCCCAGGAACATCAGGCTGCCCATGAAGCTGACCAGGATCATGTTGGCATATTCGCCCAGGAAGAAGAGGCCGAAGCTCATGGCCGAATAATCGGTAAAGTAGCCGGCCACCAGTTCCGCCTCGGCTTCGGGCAGGTCGAAGGGTGACCGGTTGGTTTCGGCCACCACCGAGATGAAATAGATGACGAACATGGGCAACAGGGGAACGATATTCCACAGGTGCTGTTGCGACTCCACCACATCCTTGAGGCTCAGCGACCCGCTCAGCATGACCACCGGGATCAGGGTGAAGCCCAGGGAGACCTCGTAGGAGATCATCTGTCCGGCCGAGCGCATGGAACCCAGGAAGGCGTAGCGGGAGTTGGAGGACCAACCGGACATCAGGACGCCGTACACCCCCAGCGAAGAGATGGCCAGCACATAGAGGATGCCGACGTTGATGTCCGCCAGGATCAGTTCCGGGGAGAAGGGGATCACGGCCCACATCAACAGGGCCGGCACCAGGGTCAGGGATGGCGCCAGGAAAAAGACCGCCTTTTTGGCCCCCTGGGGCACCAGGGTCTCCTTGCAGAACAGCTTGATGGCATCGGCAAACGGCTGCAGGATGCCGAAAAATCCCGCCCGGTTCGGACCGATGCGCACCTGCATGGCACCGATCACCTTGCGCTCTGCCAGGGTGTAATAGCTCACGGCAATCATGACCGGCGTGATCAACAGGATAATCTTGATCAACGTCCACAGCAGCGTCCAGACCAGCGGCCACCATTGGGGACCCAGCAGTGCCAAGCCATGATTTTGTATGAATTGATTCAGTTCATTCATCTGTTGCCCGGTCCTACACCATCCGAAAAATGATCAAGGAATCCCCGTTCATCCACCACGTTTCACAACCCCACCAGGCTGACCTGGGGAAAGCCGGCACGCCAGTCGCTGATCCCCTGCAGCAGGGCAGTCGCCTCACCCATGGTGCCGCAGAGCACCTGTTCCGGGACTTCTGCATCCACAGTGGCCACACACTCCAGGCTCCGTTCTCCGCAGATCAGGCGCACCGTCTGGCCGGTCCGGATCTGGTGCTGAGCGGCATCCTGGGGATTGATCCGCACCCCGGCTGACCGGCCCTGGTGCAGTTTGCCCAGGATGTCGGAGCAGCGGGCGATGACATCACTCTGGTAAAAGGCGCTCTCCAGCACCAGCAACAGACCGGCTGCGCCGGCCGCGCCCGGCAGGCGGGGCAGACCCACTGTCACCGGGCTGTGGTTGCAGGGTGCCGACAGTTCGCCGGCATCCAGGTCGTCCAGGGCATAGCGGTGGTCGGCGCTGGCCATGCGACTCCACAACGCCTCGCGGGTGTTGTAGGAGAGAGGATGGGCGAACCGGTCGCTCAAGGCCCGGAAGATGCGCCAATCCTCTTTGGCCTGCAAGGGGCCCATGACGGCCAGTCTGCTGCGTTGCGCCCGGCCCTCCAGGTTGGTCAGGGTGGCATCCCGCTCGGCGAGGGCCAGACCGGGCAGGACGACATCCGCCCGGGTGGCCGCCTGGGTCTGATGGGAGCCGACATAAATCACGTAGGCCTTGGCCAACGCCGCCTGGGCCAGAGTGGTATCCACCGCCTCCAGCGCCGGATCGCCTCCCAGCAGGAACAGCAGTTTGATCTCCCCATTGGCCGCTGCCTGCAGGATTTGCTGGGCATGGTAGCCGTGCCGCTCCAGCCGCCTGTAACCCGGGTCGCGATGGGGCACGATGCCCAGATCCTGGGCGGCGGCCGCGTTGCCCCGACTGACCACCCGGTTGAAACCGTTCCATTTGGCCCCCAGCGCCCCCACCCGCTCCAGCAGGGCGACGGCCAGACGGCGGATGGCCTCTGCCTGGGGATGGTTGCTGGCGTACTCTCCCAGGAGCAGCACCGGCCGTTTGGCATGGCGCCAGGCGGAGGCCAGGGAGTCGGTGAGAGGGGCGTCCGGCGCCAGTGCCTCCACCTCTTTCAGCAGCCCCTCCAGCCAGGCCACTTCGTCACCGGGCCGGACCACCTGTTGGGTCAGACGGGCCAAATTGCTGTTCAGGCGGTGGGGGTGGACCGCGAAGGCCCGGGCCCCGGCCAGGGTGGCCTGACGCAGACGCAGGTTGAGCAGCGGGGCCTCGAAACGGGCATCACAGCCGACCAGCAGGATGAGATCCGCCTGGCCGAGCTGGGCCAGCGGGGTGTTCATCAACAGATCGGCCCGGGTCAACGGCTGTTCGTCGCCGCTGAAATCCCGCTGCCGCAGGCGATGGTCCAGATGGGGCGTGCCCACCACCTGGCGCAGGAAATCCTGAAAGGCGAACAGCTCTTCCGCGCCCTGGGTGGCATCCGAGGCCAGACCGGCGATCTCCTCCGGCTTGAATTTTTTCAGCAGTTCGGCGGCCCGATCCAGGGCCGCCGGCCAGGCGACCTCGGCCAACTGGTGGTTATCGTCCGACCGCACCATGGGCACCTCCAGGCGCTCCCGGGTCAGGCCGTCGCAGGCAAACCGGCCCTTGTCGCACAGCCAGGTTTGATTGATGGCGCCGCAGGCACGGGCCATGACCCGTTTGACCTGGTTGTTCAGGTGATCGACCCGCACATGGCAGCCCACGGCGCAATGGGCGCAGATGCCATCGCTTTTTTTCAGTTCCCACCCCCTGGCCTGGAAATGGAAGGGCTTGTTGTTCAGGGCGCCCACCGGGCAGAGTTCGGCCAGATTGCCCGCCAGTTCCGACGTGAGGGGCTGATCCACATAGGGACCGACCTGCATGTGATCGCCGCGATAGACCGCGCCCATCTCCGGCACACCGGCAATCTCGTCGGAAAAGCGGATGCAGCGGGTGCAATGGATGCACCGGTTCATCTCGGTTTCCAGCAATGGTCCCAGGTCGTAGTTGCGGGCGTGGCGTTTGTGTTCGTGGTAGCGGGAGCGATCCGAGCCGTACTTCATGGCCAGATCCTGCAGGGAACACTCACCCCCCTGATCGCAGACCGGGCAATCCAGCGGATGGTTGATGAGCAAAAATTCCATCACCGCCCGACGCCCCTTGCGCACCATGTCGGAATCGGTCCTGACGACCATCCCTTCGCTGACCGGCATGGCGCAGGAGACGACCGGTCTGGGCATTTTTTCCACTTCCACCAGGCACATGCGGCAGTTGCCGGCCACGGAAAGCTGGGGATGGTAACAGAAATGGGGAATATAAATGCCCAGCAACCGTGCCGCCTCCATGATGGTGGCCCCCGGCTGAACACCGATTTCCTTCCCGTCGATAATCAGAGTAGGCATCTTTTCGGCTTGCTCCAATAGCGGCGGCGGATCTCACCGTGCCGCAAAATCAAAAAAAACTGCCCGCACAACAGCATGGCGACTGGTCAGACCCCTGTCAGCCCACCATGCAACGACCGTGCTCCACGTGGTACTCAAACTCTTCCCGGAATGCCCGGATGGCCCCCACCACCGGGCCGGAGGCCGCATCGCCCAGGGCGCAGATGGTTTTGCCCTGGATGTTTTCGGTGATGCTCAGCAACAGATCGATATCGGTCGGCACCCCTTTGCCGTTTTCCAGGCGATCCATCACCTGGGCGAGCCAACCGGTGCCCTCGCGGCAGGGGGAGCACTGGCCGCAGGATTCATGGCGATAAAACCGGGAGAGGCGGGCGATGGCTCGCACGATGCAGACCGAACGGTCCATGACGATCACCGCGCCGGACCCCAGCATGCTGCCGGCCCGGCTCAGGGCGTCATAGTCCATCGTGATCGTTTCGCAGACCGCCTTGGGGAGCACGGCTGCCGAGGCGCCGCCAGGGATCACCCCCTTGAGGTTGTCCCAGCCGCCCCGCACGCCGCCGGCATGCTCTTCCAGCAACACCTTGAGGGGAATACCCAGCTCCACCTCATAGTTGCCCGGCTTGTTGACATGTCCGGAGACGGAAAAGAGCTTGGTGCCGGTGGATTTTTCCACCCCGAGTTTGCTGTACCACTCCCCGCCGTTGGCGATGATGGCCGGCACGGCAGAGAGGGTTTCCACGTTGTTGATGACGGTCGGACCGCCGTACAAGCCGATGTTGGCCGGAAAGGGGGGTTTGAGGCGGGGCTGACCCTTTTTGCCTTCCAGGGATTCGATCAGGCCGGTCTCCTCGCCGCAGACATAGGCCCCGCCGCCACGATGCACCGCCAGGTGAAAACGCACCCCCCGTCCCATGACGTTCTCCCCCAGCAGGCCCGCCTCGTAGGCTTCGTCAATGGCCGCCTGCAGACGTTCCGCCTCCCGGTAGAATTCGCCGCGGATGTAGATGTAGCCCCGTTCGGCCCTGACCGCATAGGCGGCGATGAGCATGCCCTCGACCAGCAGGTGGGGATCATGGCGCAGGATCTCCCGATCCTTGCAGGTGCCCGGCTCCCCTTCGTCCGCGTTGCAGACCAGATATTTGGGACGGTCATCCTTGGGGATGAAGGACCATTTGAGGCCGGCGGGAAAGCCCGCCCCCCCACGACCGCGAATGCCGGACCGCTTGACCTCGTCGATAATGTCATCCCCCGACAGGGCCAGGGCCTTTTCCAGGGCCTGGTAGCCACCGTTCGCCCGACAGACCGCGAGGGTGTGACTGTTCTCCAGGTGAATGTTTTTGTAGACAATCTTCGTCATGGAGGTTCCGCTCATCTCAGGGCAGCTGATCGATGATCTCCGCCACCCTGGCCGGAGTCAAATTTTCGTAATAGTCGTCGTTGATCTGCATCATCGGGGCATTGACGCAGGCCCCCAGGCACTCCACCTCGGAGAGGGTGAACCGTCCATCCGTGCTGGAGCCGCCCAGCGGCAGCCGCAACTTTTCCTGCAACGCCCGGACGATGCCATCCGAGGCGCAGAGCCAGCAGGCAATATTGGTGCAGACCTGCACATGGTACTGGCCGACCGGTTTCAGGTTGTACATCGTGTAAAAGGTGGCCACTTCGTAGACCCGGATGGGGGCCATGCCCACCAGGCCGGCCACATAGTCCAGCGCCTCCCGGGGGAGCCAACCGCCAAACTCCCGCTGGGCCAGATGGAGCAGCGGCATGACCGCCGACTCACGCCGGTCGTGCGGATACCGTTGGAAGATCACCTCGGCCTGACGCAACGCCGCCTCGGAAAACTGGAGAGTCCCTTGCAATTCGCTCATGGAACGTGCTTGCCCGTCATTGAGTGGAAAAACGTCATCGGTCGATCTCGCCGAAGACAATGTCGACACTGCCGACCAGTGTAGTCACATCGGCGAGCATGTGTCCCTTGGCCATCCGTTTGACGGCCTGCAGATGGTTGAAGCCCGCCGCCCGAATCTTGACCCGATAGGGTTTGTTGCCCCCGTGGGAGATGATATAGACGCCCAGTTCCCCCTTTGGCGACTCCGTGGCGGCATAGACCTCCCCGGCGGGGACGGTGAAGCCTTCGGAAAAGAGCTTGAAATGGTGGATCAGCGACTCCATGTCCCGGCGCATTTCCCGGCGATAGGGGGGCGAGATTTTGCAATCCTCGTAGCGTACCGGACCCGGCTGCATCTGTTCCAGGCACTGGCGGATGATGCGGTTGCTTTGCCGCAGCTCTTCCACCCGCACCAGATAGCGGTCGTAGCAGTCGCCATTTTTGCCGACGGGAATGTCAAAGTCGAGGCGGTCGTAGACATCGTAGGGTTCTGCCTTGCGCAGGTCCCAGGCCACGCCGGAACCCCGCAGCATGGGACCGGCAAAGCCCATGTTCAGGGCATCCTCGGCGTTCACCACGCCGATGTCCACCAGGCGTTGTTTCCAGATGCGGTTGCCGGTCAGCAGGGTTTCGTATTCGTCGATCTTGCCGGGGAAGGAGTCGGTAAAATCCTTGATCCGCTCGGCCAGCCCGGCGGGCAGGTCCCGGGCCACGCCGCCCGGCCGGAAGTAGGCGGCATGCATCCGGGCGCCGGAGACCGCCTCGTACATGTCGAAGATCTCCTCCCGCTCCCGGAAGGCATAGATGAACATGGTCATGGCCCCCACGTCCAGGCCATGGGCGGCCAGGAAGAGGAGATGGTTCAGGATGCGGGTCAATTCGGCGAAGATGACCCGGATGTACTGGGCCCGTTCCGGGGCCTGAATGCCCAGCAGGCGCTCCACGGCCAACACCCAGGTGTGCTCTTCCGAGATCATGGACATGTAGTCCAGCCGGTCGAAATAGGGCACGCCCTGCAGGTAGGTTTTGTGTTCCAGCAACTTTTCGGTGCCCCGGTGCAGGAAGCCGATATGGGGATCGGCCCGTTCCACCACCTCGCCATCCAGGTCCAGCAGCAGGCGCAGCACCCCATGGGCCGCCGGATGCTGGGGACCGAAGTTGACTGTATAATTCTGGAATTCCTGCTGTTCAGCCATCGAAACCACTCTCTACGACGGGTTGATCTGGTAGGGTTCCCGGTTGCCATCCACCATGCGGGTCGGCTGACGGATCACCCGTTTCTGGGCCGGGTCATAGCGCACCTCGGTCAGGCCGTGCAGCGGGAAATCCTTGCGCAACGGGTAGCCTTCAAAGTCATAATCGGTCAGCAGGCGGCGCAGGTCCGGGTGGCCGGAAAAGAGGATGCCGAACATTTCGTAGGCTTCCCGTTCAAACCAGTCGGCGCACCACCACAGGCCGGCGATGGAGGGGACCGGGGTCTGTTCATCCACGGCCAGTTTGATCCGCAACCGATGATTTTTGTGCACGGAGAGGAGTTGGTAGACCACCTCCAGGGGCAGGTCCCGCCCCGGGTAGTGGACCCCGCCCAGGTCGATCATCTGCTTGAAATCCAGCTCGGGATCGTCCCGCAACCGGGTCATGGTGGCCAGCAGGGTGGCGGGGGTCACCCGCAGGATCAGGGCATCCGCCAACCGTTCCCGTGTCAGGTCGGGAAAACGGTCTGCGACCGACTGCTCCAATTGGTCCAGTTTGTCCTTGGTCACGTCCGCACGCTCCTGGTCTGGGTCACACCCGCCTTGCCCCAACCGCTGTAGAGGGTGTGGGTGCGATGAATCTTTTTATGCAGTTGCAACACGCCGTACAGAAAGGCCTCGGCGGTGGGGGGGCAGCCCGGGATGAAAATGTCCACCGGGACGATGCAATCGCAGCCCCGCACCACCGAATAGCTGTGATGATAATAGCCGCCGCCGTTGGCGCAGGAGCCCATGGAGATCACCCAGCGGGGTTCGGGCATCTGGTCGTAGAGTTTGCGCAGGGCCGGGGCCATTTTGTGGGTCAGGGTACCGGCCACGATGATGACATCCGCCTGGCGGGGAGAGCCCCGGAAGACGATGCCGAACCGGTCCAGGTCGTAGCGGCTGGCGCCTGCGTGCATCATTTCCACGGCACAGCAGGCCAGCCCAAAGGTGAGGGGCCACATGGAGGAGGTCCGGGCCCAGTTGACCAGCTTGTCCGCCGAGGCCAACAGAAAACCCCGGTCCGCCACCTCCTGCTGGACCTCTTCGATCACTCCCATTCCAGCGCTCCTTTTTTCCAGAGGTAGGCATAACCGACCAGCAGCACCAGCAGGAAGAGCAGCATCTCCACAAAACCGGCCACGCCGATCTCCTTGAAGGCCACCGCCCAGGGAAACAAGAAGGCGGCCTCGATATCGAAGACGACGAACAGAATGCTGAGCAGGTAGAAACGCACGTCGAAGGGGAGGCGGACCCGGCTCAACGGGGCGAATCCGCACTCGTACTGGGCGCTTTTTTCTGCGTAGGCCCGTTTCGGTCCCACCAGATAGGAGCCGGCCATCATGACGATGGCGGTCCCCAGCGCCACACCCAGCAACAGCAGGATGGGAAAATAATTTTCAAGCATGATGAACGATGCACCTCGGTCACAAAGAACGCCCGCAACACCCCCAACCGGCACAGGTCGACACATTTAGCATTTTGATCGACCCACGTCAACCACGGTCTGTCACCTCCCGGTCATTTTATTGATAAATTTTTTTTAATAAACACAGATTAAATCTATACCTTGCCAGATTGTCTGTGCTTATCCAACAATTCCAGAATTGGTTTTTGGGTGCCCCCCTCTGGACCCGCCATTCCTGCATGGTTTGCCGGGGCGAGGGGCAGCGATATGGATGACACAATACGCAAGGCCCGTCTATGAAACTGCGCACCCGTTATGCCCTGATCATTCTCACCGTGGTGCTGGTGATCTCTGCCATATTCACCTGGGCCATGCGTGACACCTTCCACCGGTCGGTGCGCACCATGGCGCAGGCCAACGGCAAAATTGTCACCCTCATGCTGCTCGGCGAACTGGAAGGGCGGACCCGGACCCTGGCAATACTGGTGGGGACCAGCCTGTTGAACGCCCTGCACGAGAAAAGCATCCTGGAAGTTCGCGCCATTCTGGACGCGCTGCAAGCCGAACCGGCCATTCGGGAGGTCCAGGTGTTTGATCCGGCCGGACAACTCGTCTGCGGTGGCCAGCCGGGTTATCTGTCCTGCCAGCCAATGGACGTCAAACCGGCCTGGGTGCAGATCCTGCAGGCATCGGAGCCCGTCGTCCACCGGCACGCCGAAGAGATGGAGGCCCTGGTTCCCCTGCGGCTGGGCCATGTCCTGCAGGGCGGGTTGCGCCTGGTGTGGGCGGCCTGGCACATTCAATCGGTGGCGGATGCGACCCGTCACCAGATCCATGCCATTGCCGACCGGGAGATGGCCGATCAGGCCTGGTTCGAGGGGGTGATCATCCTGTTGCTGCTGGGGGGTGGGGTGTTGCTGGCGGTGTGGGCGGCCCGGCATTTGACCCGTCCGATTGACACCCTGATTCAACTGGCCAACCGCTTGCGGGATGGTCATCTGACGACCCCCATCCATCTGGCGCGTCGGGATGAACTGGGGACCCTGGCCACCGCCATGGAGCACATGCGGCACAATATTTTGCACTCCTACAAGGCCCTGCACGATCAGCACGAGGCCATTCTGACCCAGGAACGGGAGATGGCCCTGATGGCCAACCAGAGGGCGGTTGCCGAGGCCGCCACCCGGGCCAAGGGTTTGTTTTTGGCCAACATGAGCCATGAAATCCGCACCCCGATGAACGGGGTGATGGGCATGATCGACCTGACCCTGCAGGGTACGCTCCCGCAGCAGGCCCGGGATTATCTGCTGCAGGCCAAAAGCGCCTCCCACACACTGTTGCGGGTGATCAACGACATTCTGGATTTGTCCAAGATGGAAGAAGGTCGGGTCACGTTGGAGATGGTGGCATTCCGGCTGGCCGATCTGCTGGAGGATGCGACCGGTCTGTTCAGGCAGGAGGCCGCCGGCAAGGGGCTTGCGCTGGTGGTCGTGGCACCGCCGCACCACACCGGGCTGTTGGTGGGTGATCCGTTGCGGCTGCAGCAGGTACTGGTCAATCTGATCGGCAATGCCGTCAAGTTTACCGTCCATGGTGAAGTCGTGGTGCGCAGCGAGCTGCTGGAACGATCAGCGACGCAGGTTGATGTGCGTTTTGCGGTCCGGGATACCGGCATCGGCATTGCTCCGGAGACACAGGAGCGGCTGTTCACGGCCTTCACCCAGGCGGACGAGAGCATCACCCGTCAGTTTGGCGGGACCGGGCTGGGGCTGGCCATCAGCAGGCGATTGGTGGAGATGATGGGCGGGACCCTGGGGCTGGAGAGTACACCGGGTCAGGGTTCGCTTTTTCATTTTACTGTGCCGCTGCGCCACCGGCCGGCTGACGGGGAGGCATCCTGGTCCGACGACCGGAAGTCATGGCCGGGCGGCCAGCGCACCGCGCCGCCCGGCCTGGACCGGCAGCAGCTCACCCGGGCCCTGGGCGGGGCCCGGGTGTTGCTGGCCGAGGACCATTTCATCAACCGGCAGGTGGCCGGGGAGATTCTCAAGGGTGCCGGGCTGGTGGTGGAGATGGCGGAGAATGGTCGGGAGGCGGTCCATCTGGTGGCGACCCGCCCGCCTTATGATCTGGTGTTGATGGACATCCAGATGCCGGAGATGGATGGTTACACGGCCACCCGGGCCATTCGCGCCGCCGGCCAGTGGGCAGCGCTGCCCATTCTGGCCATGACCGCCCATGCCATGCAGGGAGACCGGGACAACAGTCTGGCGGCCGGCATGAACGATCACATTGCCAAGCCGATTGACCAGCATCAGTTGTTTGCCGCCCTGTTGCGGTGGATCAAACCCCGTGGCGAGCGCCAGTCGGCCGGGGAGCAGCCGATGCAGCAGCAAGACGCACCGGGGGCATCGGCCGGCTCGGAGGCCTGCCCGGAGCCCCTGCTGGCCGGCATTGATCTGCCGGACGCCCTGGCCCGTCTGAACAACAACCGCCGGCTGTTGCACGCCATCTTTGTCGAATTTGTGACCAATTATGCCGAGGCGGCGGAGCGGCTGCGGGATTTTTTGCGGGGGCAGCGCCGGGATGACTGGCACTCTGCCGAACGTCTGGCCCATGCCATCAAGGGCGTGGCGGGCAATCTGTCGGCCCGGGATCTGTTCCGGACAGCCCGGGCCCTGGAGGAGGCCATTCGTCGGCATCACCGGCATGAGTGGCCGGATTTGTTGAAATCCTTTGAAAAAAATCTGTCGGTTGTGGTAGAGTCCATCGGGGAGTGGCGGCAGCGGGAGTTGGACAGGGCAGCCATGCTGCCGCCCGCATCCGGGTCTGCACCACCCGTTGTGGATGACGCGGCGGTCATACCCCTGCTGCGGCGGTTCGGTTGCCTGCTGCGGGAGCAGGATGCCCAGGCGCAGGGGGTGTTCGAGGCACTCCAGCCGTGGCTGGCCGGGTCGACCGACCGGGTTGCCGTCATGGTGACGCTGGAGGCCTGCATGGAACAGTTCGACTACCGGGCGGCCCATGTCGCCCTGACCGGGTTGGCCCGGCGTCTGTCGATCCCCCTGGATGAGGAGGCGGTGCAATGAAAGCGGCGGGGCAGGAACAGGAACGGGTGCTGATCGTCGACGATGTGGTGGCCAACATCAAGTCGCTGATCGCCATTCTGGCCGACGATTACCGGATTTCCTTTGCCACCGACGGCCGGCAGGCCCTGGAGGTGGCGGCCTCGCAGCCCATCGACCTGATCCTGCTGGATATCGTCATGCCGGGCATGGATGGCTATGAAATCTGCAAACGGCTGAAGGCGGATGTCCGCACCCGGGAGTGTCCGGTCATTTTTATCACCGGCCTTGATGATCCCCACAGCGAGCAGCGGGGGCTGGAGTTGGGGGCGGTGGATTATGTGACCAAACCCTTCAGTCCGGCGGTGGTGCGGGCCCGGGTCAAGAACCATTTGACCTTGCGGCACACCCTCAACCAGCTCCAGCGGCAGAACCGGCTGCTCCAGGAGGCGGAAGGGTTGCGCAAGCAGATGGAACTGATGGCCCGCCATGACATGAAATCGCCGCTGGACGGCATCATCGGGTTTGCCAACCTGCTTTTGCAGGCCGAGGACATACCGTTCCATCACAAGGCGGAGTTGAAGCTGATCCGCCAGGAGGGTTACCGGGCCATTCACATGATCAACCTGTCCCTGGGGTTGCTGCAGATGGAACAGGGCACGTATGTCCTGGCGCCCAAGGTGGTGGATCTGGTGACCATTCTGCAGGAGATCCGTGCCGGTTTTTCCTTTTTGATCAACACCCGTCGGATTTTGTTCGAGATACTGGCGGGCAACCGGCCGGTGGCCGCCGGGGAGCGGTTTACCGTCTGGGGGGAGGATCTGCTCTGTTATTCCATTCTGGCCAACCTGGTCAAGAATGCCCTGGAGGCCTCGCCGCCGGGGGGGCGGGTGATCGCCTCCCTGAACAAGGAGTCGGCCATGAACGCCGTGGAGATCAGCAACCAGGGGGCCATTCCCGACCCGATCCGGGAGTGGCTGTTTGAAAAGTATGTCACCCACGGCAAGAAGGCCGGCACGGGTCTGGGTTTGTATTCTGCCCGTCTGATCACCAGGACCCAGGGGGGCACCTTGCAGTTGGAGCAGGGGGAGGAGGATGAGACGGTCTTTTGCGTCCGCCTGCCCAAGGTGGTTGAGCCGGTCGCGGCGGTGCGATGAGTTCCGACGCTGCACGGGGGGCGGCCGTGGAGGCGCACGATGACGAGGCGGCCTTTCAGGCGTATCTCCGCCATTTTTTGCACAGTGCCCACGAGATTGTCCAGACGCTGGAGGCGGACATTCTGGCGCTGGAGCGGACTCCCGATGATGTGGAGCTGATTCATCGTATTTTTCGCGGCTATCACACCCTCAAGGGGGGGGGCGCGGGGGGCTAGGTGGGCGGGATTTGCCGATTTTGCCCATCGGGTGGAGACGGTGCTGTCCCGGCTGCGGGACGGAGAGCTGGCGTTGTCTGCCGAGCTGGTCTCCCTGTTGCTGCGTTCGGTGGATGCCCTGCATCTGTTTCTGGCGGAGGCCCGGGGGGAGGGAGCGCCGGACGCCGCCCTGATTGCCGTCCTGTTGGCCGATCTGCACCCCTTTCATCACACCGAGGAGGGGGTGGCGCAGCGGGAGACCCGGGAGGCGATTCGCGGCATCAGCGCCTCGTTGCGGGCCGATCTGCCGGCCTTTGTCCGCCAGCCGGACGGAGAGTGGGTGGGGGATTGTTACCGGGGCTTTGACATCATCCAGCTGGCCGCCGGGGCGGCCGGTTTGACTGCCCTGGCCGGCTATGCCGGTCAGGTAGCCGACCGGCTCATTCCGATCGAGAACGGCTCCCGGGCCATCACGGCGGGGCTGGCCCCGCTGCTGGAGGAGATGCTGGCCTGTCTGGAT
The DNA here is from genome assembly GCA_039908555.1 of Magnetococcus sp. DMHC-8. GTDB lineage: Bacteria > Pseudomonadota > Magnetococcia > Magnetococcales > Magnetaquicoccaceae > Magnetaquicoccus. The sequence goes on along the minus strand of JAMOAX010000001.1, from coordinate 49,972 downwards.
CTGTTGCTGGCGACCCCGGGGCAGGTGATGCCCGGGGAGCAGTGGCGGATTGACCAGCTGCTGGCAGCGTTGCACTGTTATCCGGAGCCGGTGGCGCCGGTGTGCGGGCCCCTGCCCTCCCCGACCGGCTTGCAGCCCCTGGGGGAAATTTTGCTGGAACAGCGGTTGGTGACCGAACAGGATTTGCTGGCGGGTCTGAGCAAGCAGCCTTTTCTGGGGGACATTCTGGTCCGGGATGGCAAGCTGTCCGAGCAGGACCGGGACAAGGCCCTGGCCATTCAGCAGCGGCAACTCTCCCATTCCCTGCGGGAGGCGGCGATCACCGTGCGGGTGGAGGTGGTCAAGCTGAACCGGTTGATCAATCTGGTTGGGGAGATCACGCTCCTGCAGGACGGACTGGAGCAAACCCTGACCCGTCTGGAGGCGCAGACGGCGGATCTGGATGGTCGCGGGTCGGAGGTGGTGCGGGCCGGTGCGACGTTGCGCGGCACGCAGCGCGCTTTGCAGGAGCTGTCCCATCGGGGACAAATGTTGACCCGTACCCTGCAGGATTATGCCGTCTCTTTGCGCATGATTGCCATCGGTGGTCTGCTCCATTCCTTCCAGCGTCTGGTCCGGGATGCCGCCCGTCAGACCGGCAAGCTGGTACGGCTGGAGGTCCGGGGAGCGGACATCGAACTGGACAAGAATATTATCGAAAATCTCAGTGACCCTTTCAAGCATCTGCTGCGCAATGCCATCGATCACGGCATCGAAACCCCGGAGCAGCGGCAGGCGGTGGGCAAGCCTTCCCACGGCACCATTGTCCTGGAGGCCTTTCAGCAGGGGGAGCAGGTCTGCATCGATGTCCGGGATGATGGACGTGGCATCGAGGTGGCCCGGGTGCTGGCCAGCGCCCGTCAGAAAAAGTGGCTGGGGGAGACGGAGCGGCCCACCGATCAGGCGGTGTTTGATCTGCTGTTCCGGCCGGGTTTTTCCACGGCCGATGCGGTGACGGAGTGGTCCGGGCGGGGGGTGGGGTTGGATGTGGTCCGGCAGGGGATTCAGGCCATGCACGGTGCCATTGAGCTGGACAGTCAGCCCGGCCAGGGGACCCGGTTTCGCATTCGGTTGCCCCTGACCCTGACGATGGTGGATGGGGTTCTGGTCCGGGTCGGGGCCCATGTCCTGGTGGTGCCCACCCAGGCCGTGGTGGTTTCCCTGCGCCCTGATCCCGATGGGCAGGTGGGGGATGATGCCGGGTCGGATGGGGAGTGGATGGTCTGGGGTGATGGGCGTTTGCCGTTGTTGCGTCTGCACCGGTTGCTGGGCATGGCGCCGCCGGATGGACCGACCCCGATGGCCACCGTGCTGGTCGTGGCGGAGGCCGGGCGGCAGGCGGCCTTGTGGGTGGAGGAGGTCCTGGATCAAAAACCGTTGCTCATCAAAAATCTGGGTGAGCATTTTTATCCGATACCGGGTATAATGGGGGCGTCCGTGTTGGACAATGGCCGGGTGGCGCTCATTCTGGATCTGGCCTGGCTGTTTGGCCGAGGGTGATCGCCGCCGGCTTGCCTGCGGCGGCCTTGATCATCGTTTCGGCCACCTCTCTCTCCAGGCAACCATGCCGGGATTGCGGGTCCAGGGGGGTCACCCCCCTGGCGGGTCCAGGGCAGAGCCCTGGGATTTTGCTGTTGCTGTTGATTTTAAAAGGAAAGCCGAAGCGGTTTTTGCTTCGGCGTCCTCAGCATGCGCCGCAGGCAGGCTGGCGAGTTTTGACACCCTGCTGGCTGAAACGATGATCAAGGCCCCTGCGGCGCATGTTGAAAAGGCCGCAGCAAACAGCGGCTGCGGCTGTTTTGAAAAGCAACGGCAACGGCCTGCCTGCGGCGCATGTTGAAAAGGCCGCAGCAAACAGCGGCTGCGGCTGTTTTGAAAGGCAACAGCAACGGCAACAGCCTGCCTGCGGCGCATGTTGAAAAGGCCGCAGCAAACAGCGGCTGCGGCTGTTTTGAAAAGCAACGGCAACGGCAAAGTCCCAGGGCTCTGCCCTGGACCCGCCAGGGGGGTGACCCCCCTGGACCCGCAATCCCGGCACGATGTTCCGGGGCGAAGGGCAGCGCTATGGACGAGACGATGATCAAGGCCCTGCAGAACGAATGGAATCTGTTTGACGACGAGGAGGAGGCCAGACGCTGGGTCAACCAGCAGATGGTCTGCCCGACGGTTGACAGCCGGCAATGGCTGGTCTGTCTGCTGGAGGAGCAGGCGTATGCGCTGCCTGTCGACTGTGTGGTGGAGATGGTGCGTTATACGGCGGTCACCCCCCTCCCCCGGGCCTGGCAGGCGGATGGCGCGGGGCCGGCCGGCACCTTCCCCGCGTGGCTGGCCGGGGCCTGCAACCTGCGGGGCGAGGTGATTCCGGTGCTGGATGTGCGGGTGCGGTTTGGCCTGCCGCCCGGGAAGTGTACGGCCCAGACCATCCTGGTTGTTGTCCAGGTGACCCACCCGCCGGCGGTGGGCGAGGCGGCGGGTGGGCCCGTGCGCAAACAGGTCGGTCTGCTTGTGGATGCCGTGGCCGAATTGTTGTATTTGCGGAATGAAGAGATCCAGCCGCCCGCGACGGCGTTGACGGCCCCGGCGGCTGTCGATGGCCGACCTCTGCTGTCGGGTGTGGTCCAGGGAGAGGAACGGGCGCTGCGTCTGCTGGATGTGGACACATTGTTGTCCAGGGAGGAAATGCTGGCCACCATTGCCGGCCATGCAGGCGGCCCGGGAGTCCGTTCGGCATGATCGCCCTGATCCTTCTTGAACCTGCACGGCCTGCTTGGCCGCCAAGACCGGGAAACTGAATCCATGAGATCGACCCCACCCACCCATGCTGCCTCACTCGTCACGCCCGGCTTGCGCCTGGGCACCTTTTTGCCCTGGTCCTATTTTGTGCTGATCGGGGTGCCCATGCTGGTTCTGACGGTCATTGCCTTTGTGACCGTTTCCGGGATCATGGAGGAGACGGCCCGCTCCAGCATGGCCAGCAGCAGCCGTCTGTCGGTCAAGAGTGTGCAAAATTTTTTGGATGACGCGGCGGACGCCGTGCGACTGAATGCGGTATTTTTCCGGGACAAGGGGGATGACGAAGGGTTTCTGGACACATTCCGGGCCTTCACCCGGGAGGAGATGGTCAGCCATCCCCATTTCAGTCTGATCTATTTTGGTGACGAGGCGGGCAATCACTGGCTCAACAAGCGGGAGGAGAACAACCGGCTGCACACCCGGGTGATTCGCCGTTTGCAGGATACGCCGGAGAGCAAGGAGAGCGTACGGCAGGCGGATGAGTTGGCCCGTGTGGTGGCGATCCAGGAGGCCCGGACCATGACGACCCACGGTACGTTGCCCCAGGAAGCACTGAACAAGCGGGCGCAGATTGCCCAGTTGCTGGCTCCTGTTCTGCAGACCACCTGGCATGAACCGCTTGCCAATGGTGCCTGGCAGGCGGTGGCGGACCCCTACAAGGTGTATGATCCCCGTCTGCGTCCCTGGTATATCGGCGCCAAGCGCCAGCAGGCGGAGCGTTACTGGACCGATGTGTATGCCTGGGACAACAGTCATCAGGGCAAGATTTCCCACCAGGTGGGCATCACGGTTTCCAATCCTGTCTACCGGGACAACAAGCTGATCGGGGTGGCTGGCATCGACATTGTGTTGCAATCCCTTTCCGAGGTGTTGCTGGAAAACCGCATCACCCCCAACAGCCGGATGTTCATTGTCGACAACCGGGGGGGTGTGGTGGGTTTGCCGGACTATCAGCAGGTGCTGCGGCCCAAGCCGGGTACGGATGAGGCGCTTCCGGAGATGGAGCAAAACCGGATTACCAGCGTGCCGGATGCCGCTCTGGGGGATTCGTTCCGGGCGGCGCTGCGCCTGTTGGGGGTGGTGGAGGGAGCACCTTTGGTGTTGGCCAAGGAGTTGTTGTTTGATTTTGTGTCGACCGACAACAAGAAATATTACGGTTTTTACACGCCGCTGCTGACCGGGCATGAGGTGCCCTGGACGATCGGGCTGGTGGTGCCGGAAGAGGATTTCAAGGGGGCGGCGCACCGGTTGTTGTGGAAGAGTCTGGCCATCATCATTCTGAGTCTGGTGGTGGTATTGGCCGTCAGTCTGTTGATCAGCCGGATGATTCTGGTTCCGGTCCGGCGGATGACCGATGAGGTGGAGGAGATGGCCGAATCGTTGATTCTGGTGCCCCATCCGGGTCACACGACCCGGTTTCAGGAGTTGCATCTGGCGACCCGGGCCTTGACCTCCCTGAAGGAGCGCTGGCGTGCCATTCTCACGCAGACCCAGTCCACGGTGCGCAACATTGGTGGCACCTCGGTCAAGCTGATGGTGGGCAACCAGGATCTGGCGAACCGCACCCGGGAGCAGACGGGGGCCCTGACGGAGATGTCGTCGGCCATGGAAGAGTTGACGGTGACGGTGGAGCAGAATGCCCAGAACACCCACCTTGCCCGGACCAACAGCCAGGAGGCGCATGCCATGTTTCAGTCCGGCAAGGCCAATCTGTTGCGTTCCGTGGAGCAGGTGGTATCGGCAAACCAGCGTATTTTTGAGCAGTTGCATGCGACCAACCGGCATATTGTCGAGGCGATGACGGAGATTGACGACAGCAGTGACAAGATTGCGGGCATTGTTGCCTTTATCGATGACGTGGCGTTTCAGACCAACCTGTTGGCGCTCAATGCGGCGGTGGAGGCGGCCAAGGCGGGTGAGCAGGGTCGGGGTTTTGCGGTGGTGGCGACGGAGGTTCGGGTATTGGCCCGGCGTTCCGGGCGGGCCTCCCAGGAGATTCGCAAGTTGCTGGAGGCCAGTGGCAAGGCGGTGCAACTGGGCATGACGGTGGTTGGTCAATCCGAGACGGAGGTGCAGGAGTTGCTGGGTCGTGTCACGGCTCTTTTGACCCAGTTCCGGAACGAGAGTGAGCAGAATCTGGACCAGTTGCAGCATATTGTGTTGACGGTGGCCAACATGATCGAGCAGATCAGCAACGCCTCGCGGCAGCAGTCGATCGGTCTGGGGCAGATTCATGCGGCCATTGGGGCCATTGACAAGGGGGCTCGGCAGAATCTGGTGTTGGCCAAGGATGTGTCGGGTTTCAGCACGGAGATGATGACGGAGGCGGACCGGTTGATGGAACAGGCCCGGGTGTTCAAGGTGGAGGCGTGATCAACAGTCCGGCATCTGGCTCATCGTATTGCGGGTCCAGGGGGGTCACCCCCCTGGCGGGTCCAGGGCAGCGCCCTGGGATTTTGCCGTTGCTGTTGCTGTTGATTTTCAAAGCAGCCGCAGCCGCTTTTTGCTGCGGCTTTTTCAACATGCGCCGCAGGCAAGCTGGAGGTGGGCACTGCAGCCGGACGCAATGAAAGGTTTCCGGAAGGGTCTTTCAGGCCAACCCTGGCCATTCCAGTTGACGCAGGGCTTCGTAGAGGATGATGCCGACGCTGTTGGCCAGATTGAGGGAGCGGGCCCGGGCCACCATGGGGATGCGGATCAGGTGCGCCTGGTGGGCCGACCGGATGGTTTCCGGCACGCCTGCTCCTTCCGACCCGAAGAGAAAGCGGTCGCCCGGTTGGTAGCGAGGCTCGGTGTGGTGACGGGTGGCGTGGGTGGTGACCAGCCACAGGCGTGCCGCAGGGGGATGGGCCTGCTGGTAGCTGTCCCAGTCCTGCCATCGGCAGACGGCGGCCCACTCCTGGTAATCCATGCCGGCCCGGCGGAGTGCCGCGCCATCCAGGCGGAAGCCCAGAGGGCCGACCAGATGCAGCGTGCAGCCCGTGGCGGCGCACAGACGGATGATGTTGCCGGTATTGGGGGGAATTTCCGGCTGGTACAGCACGACGTGCAAGGGGGCATCCATGGCGGTGACCTGGCAAAAGGGGGTGGAACCGGTCCGGCGGATTGCCCCGGGCGCCCGGCGGAGAAGAAAACAGTGTTGACGGGGTCGATGCTGCACGAAAACGGTTGACGGGACCCCTGCAACTTGAAATATTAGCGGACCCTGATGGAATGTGGTACGGTTCCATTTTTGCAGTCTGTCCTCGTTGGTGTCCGGGTATACCCTTGGTTTCCCTAGTGGAGGTTTGGAAGAGGCATGGTTACTGAATCTGATGAAAGCCGCCGGGACTTTTTAACCCTGGCAACCGGTGCCGTTGGGGCGGCGGGCGTCGCCGGGGCCGCCTGGCCGTTTATCAAGTCGTGGAGCCCGTCCGCTGATGTGCTCTCGCAGGCGACGACCGAGGTGGATATCAGCTCTCTGGCGGCGGGACAGATGATCACGGTGCCCTGGCAGGGCAAGCCGGTATTCGTGTTGCGTCGCACGCCGGAGCAGATTGAGGCGGCCCGCAAGGCGGACGGCGAGCAGTTGCCCGATCCTGCCAAGGATGCCGACCGGGTGAAGCGGCCGGAATTTTTGGTGCTGCTGGCCCTGTGCCCCCATCTGGGTTGTGTGCCGCAACCGATCGGCACCGGCAATTTTGGTGGTTTTCTCTGTCCGTGTCATGGTTCCCATTATGATACCTCTGGTCGCATTCGTCAGGGTCCGGCCCCCACGAACATGGCGGTGCCCCATTATGAATTCAAGGACGAGAAAACGCTGGTGATCGGCAAGGCGACCGTCTGAGTACGCCCGGTCGGTCAGCCGCCATCCTCCTGTCGCCATCCCATCGAGAACCAAGGAGAGCTTTCCCGTGTCAAAGATTATGGAGTGGGTGGACGCCCGTCTACCCGTCACAGAGTTGATAAAGAGTCAGGCCACCGAGTACCCGACCCCGAAAAATTTGAATTACTGGTGGAATTTCGGTTCATTGGCCCTGTTGGTCCTCATCATCATGATTGCCACCGGGCTGTTTTTGGCCATGCATTACAAGGCCGATGCCAATCAGGCTTTTGATGTGGTTGAGCACATCATGCGGGACGTCAATTACGGGTGGTTGTTGCGTTATCTGCATGCCAATGGTGCTTCGTTCTTTTTCATGGTGGTCTACATTCACATTTTGCGTGGCATGTATTATGGTTCGTACCGCAAGCCCCGGGAAATTTTGTGGTGGTTTGGCATCATCCTGTTTTTCATGATGATGGGCACCGCCTTCATGGGTTATGTGCTGCCCTGGGGTCAGATGTCCTACTGGGGCGCGGCGGTGATCACCAACCTGATGAGTGCCATTCCTGTGGTTGGCGAGGATCTGGTGGTCTGGGTCTGGGGCGGGTTTTCGGTGGGCGATCCCACTTTGAACCGCTTTTTTGCGTTGCATTTTCTGCTGCCCCTGGTCATTTTTGGGGTGGTGATTTTGCACCTGTGGGCCCTGCATGCGGTGCATTCCAACAATCCGGTGGGCATTGACCTGCACGACAAGAAGGATTCCCTTCCGTTTCATCCCTACTATACGATCAAGGATTTGTATGGTTACGGGGTGTTCATGATCGTGTTCTGTGCGTTTGTGTTTTATGCGCCCAACTTTTTCCTGGAACCGGACAACTACATTCCCGCCAATCCCATGCAGACGCCGGCCCACATTGTTCCGGAATGGTATTTTCTGCCGTTTTATGCCATTCTGCGCTCCATTGATTTTCTGGGTTCGTTCAGCAAGCTGGCCGGGGTGATTGCGATGGCTGGTGCCATTGCCATTCTGTTCATTCTGCCTTTTCTGGATCGTTCGCCGGTGCGTTCGTTCCGTTATCGGCCCCTCAGCCGGCAACTGTTCTGGATCTTTGTCATTGACTGTTTTTTCCTTGGTTGGGTGGGGTACAACCCGGCGGATGCCGCCGTGTTTGATGGTGCGTTGCCCCTGATTGTGGTGGGACGTACCTGCACGGCCATCTATTTCGGCTATTTCTTTTTGTTGTGGGTGATCACCGCCTTCGACATTGAAAAGCACACACCCGTACCCAAGAGCATCTAAGGAGCGCGCGAGCCATGAATTGCACGAACGTTGTCGGGTTTTATCTGTTTGCGAGACGGGTGGGAGGTGCGCTTTGTTCTGCGGTGACCCTGTTCCTGGTGGTGGCGCTGCTGGCGGCCATGCTGCTGCCCGGTGCGCTGCAGGCCTCCGAAGGGCAGGTATTGCCGCCCAGGCAGCACTGGTCGTTTACGGGCATGTTTGGACAGTTTGACAATGGCGCCCTCAAGCGGGGTGCCCAGGTGGCGGTGCAGTCCTGCATGGCCTGTCACTCCATCAAGTATATCAAGTTTGACCAGTTGCGGCAGTTGGGGTTGAATGAGGTGGAGGTCAAGGCTTTGGCCGAGAGCCAGGGTCGCACCAAGAAGGATGCCATGATCTCTGCCATGGATGCGGCGGCGGCCAAGGAGTCGTTCGGGGTGGTGCCGCCTGATCTTTCCCTGATCACCAAGGCACGCAAGGGTTACGAGGATTACACCTACGGCATTCTGACCGGTTATGCCAGCGAGGGTGATCTGGCCCTGGCCAATCGGGTCATGGCCGACGGCAAGGTATCGGGTGAGGAGGCCAGGGAGGTGGCTTCCGCGCTGCAGTTGGACCAGCGTCATCCGGACAAGATGGCTGAGGTGTTGAAGCGCATGATGGCCGGGGAAAATTTCAACCGGTATTTTCCCGGTCATTTTTTTGCGATGCCCCAGCCTCTGGCGGACGGGGCCGTGGCCTATGCGGACGGCACGGAAAACAGCAAGGTCCAGTTGGCGCGGGATGTCGTGACCTTTCTGGCCTGGGCGGCGGAACCCACCCAGATGGAGCGCAAGGCGCTTGGCATCAAGGTGATTTTGTTTCTGGTGATCCTGACCATCATGCTCTATGCGGTCAAACGGCGCATCTGGGCCCGGGTGCATTGATTGCCTGCAAAACCGTGGGGGCTTTTGCCCCCCACGTTCCCACCACTGGGGGAGACAATCTCCCCCGGCCCTCCTGTTGGGACGACAAGGCTGATTTGACAGGTGCAAGCCACTCCAGCATCGCCAGCCAACCCGCCATCGCCAGCCTGCCTGCGGCGCATGCTGAAAACGCCGCAGCAAAAAGCGGCTGCGGCTCTTTTTAAAAGCAACGGCAAAGTCCCAGGGCGCTGCCCTGGACCCGCCAGGGGGGTGACCCCCCTGGACCCGCAATCCTGGCAAGGTTGCCCGGGGCGGTTTTCAGCACCCCAGTTCTGCCCGGATGCTGTGCAGGCGACCCGATGCGTGCAAGGCCAGGAAGGCCCGTGCGGTGCTGGGGTCGAATTGGGTGCCCGCCTTTTTGTCGATCTCCGCCAGCGCCGCCTCGACGCTCCAGGCTTTCTTGTACGGGCGTTCCACCGCCAACGCATCAAAAACATCGGCCACCGAGACGATGCGGGCCGGCAGGGGGATGGCCTCCCCCTGCAGACCGTGGGGATAGCCCTGGCCATCCCACTGTTCGTGATGGTGCAGGGCGATTTGCCGGGCCAGATCAAAACCGGGGGCATCGCCGAGAATGCGGGCACCCAGGACGCAATGGGCACGAATGACCGCAAACTCCTCCTCCGTCAGACGCCCCGGTTTCAGCAGGATGGCATCGGGAATGCTGATCTTGCCCAGGTCATGCAGAATGCTGGCCTCGGCGACGGCCTCGCACTCCGCCGCCGACAGACCCAGCGTTTCGGCGATGGCCCGCGTATAATGGGCAATGCGCTGAATATGGTTGCCGGTCTCCTGATCCTTGTACTCGGAGGCCACGGCCAGCATGTCCACCGCGTGGCGACGGGTCGTCTTCAGCAAATCCCTGGAAGCCGCAATGGTCTGCAAATCCCGATGGGACTTGAGGGCGGTGCGCACGGTGGTGTAGAGCTTCCAGGCGGTCAGCTCCGTTTTTTCCTTGTAGTCATCGATGTCATACTGGTCGATGACCGCTTTTTCCGGGGCGGAACCCGGCTGTCCGGTGCGAATGATCAGCCGTATGACATGGTCCTGCCGCACGTTGCGGATATGCTCCACCAGCCGCAGGCCGGCATCCGGGGTTTCCATGACTACATCGATGAGGGCGGCAGCAAAGGGTGGCTCGTCGGCCAGCAACTGCCGGGCCTGGGCGGCGGAGGTGGCCTGGGTCATCAGCAGTGGCCGGTCATCGAACCGAAAATCGGACAGGGAGATGCGGGTCAGGGCCAGAATGTCTGGATCGTCGTCCACCACCAGCAGGCGCCAGGGGTTGACCGGCGGCGCGGTCGCGGTTCGATGCGGGTCACGTACTATTTTCTTGATCATTGCCCTCCCCCGTGACGGGAATTTCCAACAGGAAAGAGGTCATCTGGCCGGGAATACTGGAACAGACTATTTTGCCTCCCAGTTGGCTGCGCACCATGTTGTAACACAGGTACAGTCCCAGACCCGTTCCCCCGCGCCCCCTGGCCGTGGTAAAAAAGGGTTCAAAAACATGTTTCAGCACTTTTGGTGCGATCCCTCTGCCGTTGTCCGCATACCAGATCACCAGCAGTTTGTCATGTTCCGACTCGAATTGCACGTTGATCTCGATGGTGCCCGTCCGTTGACCCTCATCAAATCCATGCCGGTATGAATTGAGCAACAGGTTGGTCAACACCTGTCCCAGTGCCCCCGGCTGACTGCGCACGACGATATCGGCGGGACAGTGGAGGACAATTTCCACTGCCGACCGTTTGAACAGGTGGTGCAGGGTGGTGGTCACATCCAGCAGCAGTTCGTGCACATTGAAGCGGCGGGGCTGTTCGGAGGTCTGGTCCACGGAGGTGCGCTTGAAACGGGCCACCAGGTCGGCGACACTGCGTAAATTGTGGAGGCACAGGCTGGACATTTCCCGGATTTTGGCCATCACCTCATCCAGTTGATCTCCGTCCACCTCGTCGGCGGCGAGCAGGGTTTCGAGACGGATGACGTACTCCGGCAGGGCGGAAATGGAACCCACGCCCACGCCGATGGGGGTATTGATTTCGTGGGCGAATCCTGCCACCAGGCGTCCCAGGGAGGCGACTTTTTCACTCTGGATCAGTTCATCGCGGGTTCGTTCCAACTGCTGCATCGAGCGCTGCAATTCGGTATTGGCCAGGCTGAGGGAACGGGTGCGCTGGTCGATCTGTTGCTCCAGGGTGCGGTTGGCCTGTTGCAGGGACTCTTTCATGCGCTGCAGGTGGGTGGCCAGCACGCCGATTTCGTCGCGACCGCTCAGGGAGATGTCGCAATCATACTGGCCGTTGGCGATGGCGTGGGCCCGCTGGGTCAGCAGCCGGATGGGTTTGAGAATATTGCCGTAAAAGATGGCGGACAACAGGGCGCCGACCAGCACAAACACCAGGAGAACCCCCACGATCAACCCCAGGGCCAGATGGCGGGTGGCCTGTTCATAACGCCGATGTTCCGCTTCACGCATGGTTTGCATGGCGGTGCGCAGGGCCGTCATGTCTTCCACCATGTCATCCCACAGGGTATGGATGGCCCGGGTGGTATCCCGGACGGCCAGGGTCAATTGGGCGAGTTCCTGAAATTTTTCCCGGTATTCCAGCAACCGTTGTCCCATCTCTGCCCGGTCGGCGTGTTGCGAGCCTGTCACCTCGGTCAACAAGCCGTCGACCTGCTGGTGCAGCGCGATCACATACCGATCATCCAGCCGCAGCATGAAATCCTTTTCGGCGCGCCGGATGTTCAACAGATGTCCATTCCAGACGGGATGGGTGGCCAGCAACACTTCCGCCCGGTGGATGGCGACCCGCATCTCCCCCTGCACCCCCTGTTCCTGGTCGACGCCGTACCGTTCGAGCTGCTGGAACAACTGGGCGACCAGGTTGGCATACTGGTGAAAATCCGCCTGCAGATGGGCGGTGGCCGCCTGGTCCGGGGAGACCTGGCCTTGCGTCAACCGGGCAAAGGTCTGCTCCGTTCCGGGCATGTGCTGCTTGACCCAGGTCGCGTGGTTGGCCCCGCGGAACAGGGCATACTGCTGGACATGTCCGTTCAGGTCGTGCAGTTGTGCCAGCATACTCCAGGTCCACTCCGCCAGTTGATCGACGGTCTGTTCCCGGTCGGCCTCCTGTTGGGTCAGCCAGAAGACCCAGGCTACCGTTCCCAGCACGATCAGCAGCTTGACGCAGAGCAGGATGATCAGATAGTACAGCTTTCTGATGAAGGTGATGTTTTTGAGTGTGTGCAGAATGCGTCCCACCTGCCGTTTCCCCCCTGCCTGCAGCGCATGCCATCGCCAGACTGCCTGCGGCGCATGTTGCAAAGGCCGCAGCAAAAACCGGCTGCGGCTCTTTTAAAAAGCCACAGCAAAGTCCCAGGGCGCTGCCCTGGACCCGCCAGGGGGGTGACCCCCCTGGACCCGCAGCCATTTTTCACCCGTCCATTCAGCCATCCCCGCTACCTGTGCGCTGCCTGGCACTGGGTGGAGGCAAACTGGAGAAACGCCTCCACCGCTTTTGAGCGAAATTTTTGTTTTTGATAGACAAAATTGAGTTGCCGCATCATGGGTATGCCCTGGATGCGGCGCACCAGCAGGGTTTGCAGACGGGTCTCCTTGCGCAGTGCCGTGCTGGAGACGATGCCGAAGCCAATATTGCTCTCCACGGCCACCTTGATCGCCTCGGTGGAGCCCAACTCCAGCACCATGTTCAGGCGGTGGTATGGATGGCCGGTCTGGCTCAACAGGGCTTCCACCACGGCACGGGTGCCGGACCCCTCTTCGCGGGAGACGAAGGGGATAGCTGCCAGGCGCGACAAGGGGATTTCCGTCCATTCGGCCAGGGGAGAACGGGGAGACAGGATGACCACCAGTTCGTCATCCATGCAGGGAGCCACCAGCAGGTTGCTGTTGTTGACCGGTCCTTCCACCATGCCCAGGTCGATGGTGGCATCCTCCAGTTTGCGCACCACCATGCTGGTGTTGTGGACGGTCATGCGCACCTTGACGCCGGGAAACCGCTCATGGTAGCCACTCAGGATGGTCGGCAAAAAATATTCGCCAATGGTGGTGGAGGCCCCCAGCTTGATAAGACCGGAGGTGACGCCGGTCATTTCGTGTACGGTTTTTTCCGTTTCGTGATACAATTCCAGGATGCGTTCGGCGTGGTCGAACACCGCCCGCCCCACCTCCGTCAGGGAGATGCGGTTGTGATGACGATCAAACAACCGGGTGCCGAAATGGTCTTCCAGTTGCCGTATCTGAAAGGTGATGGCCGGCTGGGTCAGATCCAGCTCTTCTGCCGCCCGGGTGAAGGAGAGATGCCTGGCCACTGCATAAAAAACCCGCAAACGGGTATCAGAAAAACTCATTGTGCGCGCCTCTGGAAAAGTGACATCCGCGGGGCACGACCGGCTGCCGTGTCCCGCCATCAGTACTTTGTCATACTAGGAGAAATTTTGATACATGTACAGAGAATTTTATCGTTCACTAAAAATTTTTATCGGCTGCTTTCGGCATTCCTGCCTGTGCCGGCCAGCAGGCGGGTTGTGTTGTTGACCTCATGAAACCTCTCATTCACGACCGACGGGAGCTGGACGCCCACCATGACCGGTATCGGGCCCTGTTGTGTCGGGGAGATGGCCGACTGGATGACCGGTTGCGGGCCGGGCGGATGGAACGGGTCTCTTTTGCGACCCTGCGCCGGGGGTATGATCTGTTGTTGCTGGATGCCTTCGGGGTGTTGTACCGGGACCGGACGGCCATTGCCGGGGCGGCGGCGGCGGTGGCGCGTCTGTACCGGGAGGGAGTTGCCTGGCTGGTGCTCTCCAACAATGCCTCCCAGTCGCCCGCGCATCTGACGGCCCGGTTGGGTGCCATGGGATTGGCCGTCCGTCAGGAGGAGATTCTCACCTCCGGCATGGCGGTGCGGCCGTTTGTGGCCGCTTCGCCCTGGTACGGTTTGCCCTACTGTCTGGTGGGTCCGGCGGAAGCGGAGGCAGCCTATGCACCTGAACCGGAACGTTTATGTGTCAATCACGGTGCGCTGGAGACCGCCCGTTATCTGTTGCTGTGCAGCAACCGGGACTATTACGGCAGCCCCTGGCAGCGGCAGGTGGAGGGGTTGCTGGCGGAACGGCGGCTGCCGATTGTGTTGGCCAATCCGGACCTGGTCACCCCGGACGGGGCGGGGGGGTTGACGGTGGTGGCCGGTTATACGGCTGTCGAGTGGGTGGCCCGTTTTGGCTGTGCATGGGTGGGAGTGGGCAAACCGTTTTCCCCCCTGTATGCCCTGGTGCGGCAACGGTTTCCTGGGGTTGCCCCCGACCGTGTCCTGATGGTGGGGGACAGCCTGGATACCGACATTCTCGGTGGTGCGGCCCAGGGGTTTGCCACCTGTCTCACCCTGTCCGGGCTGCATGCGGCGGACGGTGACGGGGTGGAGGCGCTGTGCAGGCGGCGGGGCATTTGTCCCGATTTTGTTGTGCAGAGCATTGCAACCTGATATACAGGGGGAGGTCTTGATCATCGTTTCGTCCATGCTCACCGCAGGGAACTGTACCGGGATTGCGGGTCCAGGGGGGTCACCCCCCTGGCGGGTCCAGGGCAGCGCCCTGGGACTTTGCTGTGGCTTTTCAAAAGAGCCGCAGCCGCTTTTTGCTGCGGTGTTTTCGGCATGCGCCGCAGGCAGGCGGGTTTTGACACCCGGTTGGACGAAACGATGCTCAAGGCCCAGGGGGAGGTTCTCGCAACACACCATGGCCAGGAGAGGGCGTCATGACCGAATTTCAATTTACCGAACTGTTGCATCTGGGCACGGATGAGACCGATTACCGGCTGTTGACGGCGGAACCGGTATCGACGGCCCATTTTGCCGACAAGGAGATGCTGGTGGTGGACCCGGCCGCCTTGACCCTGCTGGCGGAATCGGCGATGCACGATGTCTCCCATCTGCTGCGTACCAGCCATTTGCAGCAGTTGCGTCTCATTCTGGACGACCCGGAAGCCTCGGCCAATGACCGTTATGTGGCGCTGGAGCTGATCAAGAATGCCTGCATTGCCGCCGGGATGACCCTGCCCAGTTGCCAGGATACCGGCACGGCCGTCGTCATGGCCAAAAAGGGGGACCGGATCTGGACGGGCGGCGGTGACAGGGAGGCTCTGTCCCGGGGCATTTACAACATATACACCCGGACCAATCTGCGTTATTCCCAGGTGGCCCCCATCACCCTGTACGAAGAGCGCAACACCGGCACCAATCTGCCTGCCCAGATTGACATTGAGGCGGTGGAGGGCAAGTCCTACTCCTTTCTGTTTCTGGCCAAGGGGGGTGGTTCGGCCAACAAGACTTTTCTGTTCCAGCAGACCAAGGCCCTGCTCACTCCGGACAGGTTGACGGCCTTTTTGCGGGAAAAGCTGCCCACCCTGGGCACCTCGGCCTGTCCGCCCTATCATCTGGCCATTGTGGTGGGGGGGTTGTCGCCGGAACAAAACCTCAAGATGGTCAAACTGGCATCGGCCCGCTATCTGGATGGTCTGCCGGCGCAGGGTGACGGGCTGGGTTCGGCCCTGCGGGACCGGGAGATGGAGGAAAAAGTGCTGACAATTTGTCAGGAATTGGGTCTGGGGGCCCAGTTTGGCGGCAAATATTTTGTGCACGACGTGCGGGTGATCCGTCTGCCCCGGCACGGGGCCTCCTGCCCGGTGGGCATGGGTGTTTCCTGTTCGGCGGACCGCAACATTCGCGCCCGCATCAACCGGCAGGGGGTCTGGCTGGAAAATCTGGAGCGGGACCCGGCCCGGTATTTGCCGGAGGTGGAAGAGAACAACCTGAGTGCCGCCGTGGTACACGTTGATCTCAACCAGCCCATGGCCGCCATTCGTGCCGAATTGAGCCGTCATCCCGTGCGGACCCGGGTGATGCTCTCCGGTCCGATTGTCGTGGCCCGGGACATGGCCCATGCCCGCATCCAGGAGCGTCTGAACCGGGGGGAAGGGATGCCGGACTATTTTCGTGATCACCTGGTCTATTATGCCGGTCCTGCCAAGACGCCGGCGGGTTATGCCTCCGGGTCATTCGGTCCCACTACTGCAGGCCGCATGGACAGTTATGTGGACACGTTCCAGAAAAACGGGGGTTCCCATGTCATGCTGGCCAAGGGCAACCGCAGCCCTGTGGTCACGGCGGCCTGCCGGGCCAACGGTGGTTTTTATCTGGGCTCCATCGGCGGCGCCGCCGCCCGCCTGGCCCAGGATTGCATCCGGAAGGTGGAGGTGATCGACTATCCCGAACTGGGCATGGAGGCGGTCTATCGCATCGAGGTCCAGGATTTTCCCGCCTTCATCATCGTCGATGACAAGGGTAACGATTTTTTTGCGGAACTGGGGTTGTAGGCGGCGATTCTGCTCGTCGCCACCCGCATTGCGCACCAACACCGACGGTCCAACCGGCCTGGCCCGAACCCATGGCCGGGCAACACCCTTGCCAGGAAACAACAGGCACTTTTCATGACGAATCCCCCTTGACAATTAAAACAATAGCACGTATCATTTCGCCCGTTTGTCGGCAGTTTGGCAATCTGTTGACAACTTTTATATTTACAACACGTTTCATAAGTTGTTCTTGCATTGTGTTTGTTACTCACTGTTCCAGCCTGTTGAAGGAAAGCGGATGACGCCTATTTGGGAAGTGTTCCAGAATCATGATGGTCGCCCCATTCACAAGTGGCTGCAATATTTCCCGGCCTATGAACGGCATTTTGAACGGTTCCGGGGACAGCCAATCACCTTCATGGAAATCGGTTGCGGACAGGGGGGTTGTCTGCAAATGTGGAAGCACTATTTTGGTCCGTCGGCCCGGATCGTGGGCATTGATATCGAGCCCATCTGTCGTGCCTATGAGGAGGAGCAAATTGCCATCCGAATCGGTTCCCAGGATGATCTTTCTTTTCTAGAACAAGTGGTAGGAGAGTTTGGTTCACCGGATGTTGTACTGGACGATGGCAGTCATGTCATGGAGCATGTCACCCAGACATTCCAGTTTTTGTATCCCCGGGTATCGCAGAATGGCGTTTATATGCTGGAAGATTTGCACACGGCCTATTGGCCCAAATTTGGTGGCGGACTGGGAAGCCAGGCCAGTTTTATTGAAAAAAGCAAGCGATTGATCGATCAACTCAATGCCTATTGCACGGAGGAGCTGGAACCGGATGAATTCACCAAGACCACGACGTCGATACATTTCTACGACAGCCTGATGGCATTCGAGAAAGGTCCTCACGAACAGCCATCATCCGTGATGAACCCGGCGACGGACACATTTGTTCCCATGACTTTTACAACTCTGGAAGCACGTCTGGCTGACATGATCCGGAAGGCATGCCAGCAGATCCAGCACGGCACGCCCCTGGGAGATCATTTCATGATCAGAATTCCACCGCTGGTGGCATTCGGTTTGAAGTATTTGCGGGCAGGGGCGACGGCCAAACATGTTTACCGGTCCCTGGTGAAGCAAGGCATCCATCGCAATCTGTCTGTCCTGGTCGTTGGACATCTGTATGCAGAGATGGTCATCGGCCGGATCAAAACGTTGCCAGGCAACGAGGTGGATATGGAGCGACTGGTCAGGCATGTCTGCGCGGCCCTGCATATTGCCATCCCGCTTGACGAGAGGATGGAGACCATCATCCAGGACGGGATGATAGACCGTTTGACGGTGGGGCAGATATGGCAGGCGACCGCCTTTGCCTTGAAGCATTTGCGCCGGGGGGTGGACGGCGACGCCGTGCATCAATCCATGGTGAAGCAGGCCATTGATGTCAACCTGTCCCGGGCGGTTGTCGAATTTGTGCAGGCCGAGCTGGAAGCGGCCGTGGCCAAAC
Organism: Magnetococcus sp. DMHC-8; assembly: GCA_039908555.1. Taxonomy (GTDB): domain Bacteria; phylum Pseudomonadota; class Magnetococcia; order Magnetococcales; family Magnetaquicoccaceae; genus Magnetaquicoccus. The sequence goes on along the minus strand of JAMOAX010000001.1, from coordinate 32,205 downwards.
AACCCTGCACCTGGCTGGCCGCATGAATTTGCCAGGCACTGGACCATCGTTGCGTCCATCTCCCGGTTGACAAAATACCGTTTTGGTATATGCTCCATCCATGCACACCATCGCCAAGTCTGCTCTTGTTGAATTCTGGCAAAAGCATCCGCCCGCAGCGGGTCCGTTGCAGGCGTGGTATCGCACGATGGAAAGTGGTGTATTTGTTGATTTCAACAACTTGAAAGCGACGTTTGCCAGTGCCGACTACGTGGACCCTTTCACGGTGTTCAACATGGGTGGCAACAAGTATCGTTTGATCACCGTCATTCACTACAACCGGCGCAAAGTTTTTATCCGGGCGATACTCACGCATGAAGAATACAGTCGGGGAGACTGGAAACGGGGTCGATAATGGCGCATTCACTGGTACCAATACCCGAACCACAAGAGATTCTGCGCACCTGGTTGCCGTTCAAACAGGCCATCGGTGTGACGTCCGTCCGTACCGAAGAGGATCACGCGCGGGCGCGTGTCGTGCTGGAGGCGTTGCTTGATGCGATTGGCGATGATGAAAATCACCCGTTGGCCGATTGGCTACATTATCTGGCGGACCAGATGAGAATGTACGAGGAACAGAACCTCCCCATTCCTCGGGCAGAGCCAAGAGAGGTGTTAAGATTTTTGATGGATCAACAGGCGCTGAAACAGTCCGACTTGACGGATTGTGCACCGCAAGGCCGCATTTCCGACATTCTGAACGGCAATCGACCGATCAGCAAGGCGGTTGCCAAACGGCTTGCCCACCGTTTTCATGTCCATGCTGACCTGTTCCTGTAACCGGTTGTTGGAACAACCAACCTGATTTGACGGGCACTGGTCATTCCAAAATTGCCAGTCCGCCTGCGGCGCATGTTGAAAAGGCCGCAGCAAAAAACGGCTGCAGCTCTCCTTGAAAAGCAACAGCAAAATCCCAGGGCGCTGCCCTGGACCCGCCAGGGGGGTGACCCCCCTGGACCCGCAGCAGTTTTCAGAAAACAATCGACACATTCCGGGAAGATTCGTGCAGGGATGGCGGGAAGTGGCGGTTTACTCTCCCTTGAACACCTTGAGTTTTTCCTGCAGGGCGGCATCCTTGGCCTGCACCGCTTCGGCCATCTCCCGGTGAAAAACATCCAGGCGTTCTGCCAGGGCTGGGTCGGTGAGGGCCAACAGACGGACGGCGAAGAGCGCGGCGTTCCGGGCGCCGGCCGCACCGATGGCCATGGTGGCCACCGGGATGCCCCCCGGCATCTGGACGGTGGCCAGCAGGGCATCCAGTCCCTGCAGGCCGGTGGCGGAAAGGGGTACCCCGATGACCGGCAGCGGCGTATTGGCCGCCACCACCCCGGCCAGATGGGCTGCCGCGCCGGCCCCGGCGATCAACACTTTCAGACCGCGCCGGGCCGCGCCGGCCGCGTAGTCATGGGTTCGCGCCGGGGTGCGGTGGGCCGACGCGACGGTCATCTCGAAAGGAACGGCAAACTGCCGCAGAACCACCGCCGCCTCCTGCATGACGGCCCAATCCGAATCGGACCCCATCAAAATGCCCACCAAAGGTGTTTCGTTCATGGCTGCTCCCGCCTGATGGCCCGATGGCCGATATCCCGACGATAATAGACCCCATCCCAGTGGATGGCCTGGACGGCCGCATAGGCCCGCTGCCGGGCATCGGCCACTGTGGCGCCCAGGGCCGTCACCCCCAGCACCCGCCCGCCCGCCGTGACGATCTCCCCGCCCTGTTGTCGGGTGCCGGCGTGAAAAACCTGCAGATCGGGCTGACCGGCCACCTCTGCCAGTCCGGCAATCCGGTGGCCGGTGGCGTAGTCGCCCGGATAGCCGCCCGCCACCATGCAGACACACAGTGCCGGACGGGGGTCCCAGTCAATGGTCATTCCCTGCAACGACCCGTTGGCGCAGGCCCACAACAGGGGCACCAGGTCCGAGCGCATGCGCATCAGCAGGGGCTGGGTCTCCGGGTCGCCGAAGCGGGCATTGAACTCCAGGACCTGAATGGTGTCCGCGTCGATCATCAGGCCGGCATACAGCACGCCCCGGTACGGACAGCCCTCGGCCGCCATGGCCCGCACGACGGGCTGCATCACCTCGGCCATGATGCGTTCCTGCAAGGCCGGGGTGAGCAGGGGAGCCGGTGAATAGGCCCCCATGCCGCCGGTGTTGGCGCCGGTGTCGCCCTCGCCGATTGCCTTGTGGTCCTGGCAGCCGGCCAGGGGCAGGATCTGCTCGCCGTCCACCAGGGCCAGAAAGGAGAGTTCCTCGCCGCGCAGACAGCTTTCCACCACCACGGTCTCCCCGGCCTGTCCGAAGGCCCGGTCTACCATGATTTGCTGGATGGCCTGTTCCGCCTCGGCCAGGGTCTGGCAGACGCTGACCCCCTTGCCAGCGGCCAGACCGGCGGCCTTGATCACGATGGGCGCACCCTGAGCATGGAGGTACTCCTGGGCCTGCCGGGGGTCCGTGAAGACCCGATAGGGTGCCGTCGGGATGTGGTGGCGGGCACAGAGATCCTTCATGAACACCTTGGAGCCCTCGATGGCCGCCGCCGCCCGGGAGGGACCGAATACCGCCACGCCCATCTGTCGCAATCGATCGCTCAATCCCGCCACCAACGGACCTTCCGGACCCACCACCACCAGATCGATCCCCCGTTCGACGACAAACTGCCGGATGGCGGCTCCGTCATCCACCGCCAGGGCCACGCACTGGGCCAGACCCGCCATGCCCGCGTTGCCGGGAGCACAGTAGAGGGTATTGACCAGGGGCGAACGGGCCATCTTCCAGGCCAGGGCATGTTCCCGTCCGCCGCTGCCGATCAACAGTATTTTCATGCGATCTGCAACCGGGTCACGGCACCGCGCTGGGCCAGATGGCTGTCCAGCAACTCTACCACATCGGCGGCCGTCACCCGGCCATACCAGACCCCCTCCGGGTAAACCACCACGGTGGGTCCCTGGTCGCACGGTCCCATGCAAAAGGTGCCCGTCACCTGCACGGTGTCAAAGAGGCCCCGCCGTTCCAGCTCCGCCTGAAATGCCTCGAAGAGCGGGCGGGCGCCCACCGCACCGCAGGAACCGCGCGGATGCCCTTCCGGACGCTGGTTCATGCAGACCAGAAAGTGATGTTTCGGTTTCATTGTGTATGCATTCCCTCGAAAATTTGGCTGGAACGAGAAGCTCCCCCCGACCGGTTCATTGTGAAATTCCTTGAGTTGAATGTCAAGTTCAGGATATAAGCAGGAACGGGCACACATGGAAAAATTGTCGGCCCGGGCCGCGGGAAACTCTTGCCCTGCGGGAAAATCATGATATGCTAATGTTCCTGCTGTCGTCTGAAGATTTTCGTCCGCAAAGCGGCGAACGGAAACGAAAACAAGCGCAGGCCTGAGCCCGGCCGGGGCATGCCGGTCTGCCTTTTTTCTGCAGTCCTGTTGACAAATCGATGCTTATCGCAAATCAATCCTGACACCGTAAGGAGAAGCAGTTATGCCAAGTTTTGAACTGAATGGCCAGACCTATGAAACCGACGAAGATGGCTACCTGGTCAACCTGACCGACTGGAGCGAGGCCGTGGCCAAACATCTCGCCGACACGGAATCCGTGGATATGAGCGACGCCCACTGGGAAGTGGTCAATTTCCTGCGGGAGTACTATGAAGAGTACAAGATCGCCCCCATGATCCGCATCCTGACCAAGGCCATCGGCAAGAAGCTGGGGAAGGACAAGGGCAACACCAAGTATCTGTACGATCTCTATCCCGGCGGACCCGCCAAGCAGGCCTGCAAGATTGCCGGGCTGCCCAAGCCGACCGGTTGCGTCTAAGATGCAGCGGGTCCGGTGATGGGCGGTCATGCCGCACAGCGCCTTGATCATATCCCACCTTTCAGCCAGGCCCGTATCGGCAGCATGTGACCGGTACGGGCTTGGCTTTGTTGTTCAATCTTTTTTTTGATGGGGAGGCCGGATGCTCACGAGCCTTGCTTATCTGGTTGTGGGAATTTTTCTGTTCGGGTTTATGCAACGTCTCTGGATATTTGCCCGCTCTCCGGCGCCCCTGAAAATTCCCACGACCCCTGCGCCGACAACCGCGATGGGGGTGGTATGGCGACTCTTCACGGAGGTTGCCTTTTTCAACAGCCTGTTCAAGGGGGACAAGTGGGCCTGGGCGGGCAGTTATGCCTTTCACGGAGCCCTGGTGTTGGTGCTGATCCGGCACCTGCGTTATTTTGTCGATCCCCTGCCTGCTTTTTTCGCCCATGTCCAGATTGCCGGGATTGTGGCGGGCATTGCCATGGTGGGCGGGTTGGGCCTGTTGTTTTTGCGTCGTCTCCTGATCGACCGGGTGCGGTACATCTCTTCGCCGGCCGATTATTTGTGGCTGGTGCTGCTGCTGGGGATCGGCATGAGCGGTTTGCTGATGCAGTTTTGCCTGCGACCGGACATCGTGCACATCAAGGTGGCCATGATGCACATGTGGACCTCTGCGGAGAGCCTGCCGCTGCTGCAACCGGGTGATTTTGTCTTCCTGGCCCATCTGACGATGGTGGCGGTGCTGATGGTGCTGTTTCCGTTCAGCAAGCTGATGCACCTGGGTGGTCTCTTTTTCAGCCCGACCCGCAACCAGGTGGACAATCCCAGAGAAAAGAAACATGTAAACCCCTGGGCATCCTATTGAGGAGTTGACGCGTGGCCGACTATTCTGTTCCGGAATTGCAGGAAGACATCAAGACCCCGGCCCTGGCCGTCGGGACCATGGCGCATCTGGCGCCCTATCCGGCTGTTGAAAAGCACATGGTTCCCCTGGGATTTCCAGACAAGCGGGTGGACAACTGGCAGGAAAAGGGGATTGAAAAGCTGGGGGAGATGCTGAAAAAATATCGCTCCCTGCAGGTCTATCTGGACATTTGCGTCAAGTGCGGGGCCTGTGCCGACAAGTGCCATTATTATCTGGGCACCCAGGATGCCCACAACATGCCGGTGCAGCGGGCCGAGCTGATGCGGAGTGTCTATCGGCGTTATTTCACCCCGGCCGGCAAGCTGGTGCCGGGTCTGGTGCGGGCCGTCGATTTTGACGAAGAGGCCCTGCACAAGTGGGTCACCTATTTTCATCAATGTTCCCAGTGTCGGCGCTGTTCGGTCTTTTGTCCTTTCGGGATCGACACCGCGGAGATCACCATGGCGGCCCGGGAGATCATGGATGCCATCGGGGTGGGCCACAAGTACAGCACGGAGATCATCTGCAAGGTTCACGAGGTGGGCAACAATCTGGGCATTCCCAAGCCGGCCCTGAAGGGCACGTTGGCCTTTCTGGAAGGGGACATGCTGGAAACCACCGGCCATGAGGTGCGGCTGCCCCTGGACGAAGAAGGGGCGGATGTGTTGCTGGTGGCCCCTTCGGCGGACTTTTTCAGTGAGCCGCACATTCAATCGCTCATGGGCTATGCCAAGGTGTTTCATCAGGCCGGCATCCGTTACACCATCAGTTCCATCGGGGCGGAAGCGGCCAATTTTGGCATGTTTATCGGCAGTTTTGACCAGAAACAAAAAATTGCCAAGCGCATTGCCGACCAGGCGCGGGCCTTGAAGGTCAAGCGGATCGTGGTGGGGGAGTGTGGTCATGCGTGGCGGGTGGCCTACAGTTTCTGGAACACCCTGAATGGTCCGTTTGATTTTCTGGATCCCCGTTATCCGGTGCCGCAGCATGTCTGCGAGTTTACCTACGACCTGCTGCGGCGGGGCGCCCTGACGCTGGACAAAGAGGCCAATGACGAGTATGTCGTCACCATGCACGACTCCTGCAATGTGGCGCGGGCCAGTCGCATGGGCGACCAGCCCGGCGGGCAGTTTGAAATTCCCCGCGCCCTGATTCGCGCCTCCTGTCACCATTTTGTGGAGATGGACCCGGAAACCACCCATGAAAAGACCTTCTGCTGTGGCGGTGGCGGTGGCACCCTGACCGACGAGCTGATGGACCTGCGCATTCGCGGGGCCATGCCCCGGGTGACGGCCCTCAAACAGGTCATGAAACGGGACAAGGTCAACTTCATGGCGTTGATCTGCGCCATCTGCAAGGCCCAGTTTACCAAAATTTTGCCCATGTATCACATTCCCATGGAGACCGTGGGGGGGGTCCACCAACTGGTGAGCAATGCCATCCAGTTGGGGGCCAAAAAGGGGATTGTTTGATCGGGCCTTGAAGACACGTGAGCAGGATTCAGTCATCGCCGGCTTGCCTGCGGTGCATGTTGAAAAGGCCGCAGCAAAAACCGGCTGCGGCTCTTCTGAAAGGCAACAGCAAAGTCCCAGGGCGCTGCCCTGGACCCGCCAGGGGGGTGACCCCCCTGGACCCACAATTCCTGTTTCCTGATTGCCGGAGCGACAAAACATGCCGAGAGCCAATGGGCGACGCTTTGACCAGTTGCGTCCTGTCACCCTGACACGCCAGGTGAATGCGCATGCCGAAGGCTCCTGCCTGATTGTCTGCGGCGCCACCCGTGTCTTGTGCACGGCCTCGGTGGAAGAGCGGGTGCCCGCCTGGATGCGGGACCAGAACCGGGGCTGGGTCACGGGCGAGTATGGCATGCTGCCCCGTGCCACCCACGACCGCACCTCCCGGGAAGCCGCCCAGGGCAAACAGGGCGGTCGCACCCTGGAGATTCAGCGATTGATCGGTCGGTCGTTGCGCTCGGTGGTCAATCTGGAACAGTTGGGCAAGCGGACCATCTGGGTGGATTGCGATGTCCTGCAGGCAGATGGCGGCACCCGCACGGCGGCCATCACCGGCGGGTTTGTGGCCCTCATGGATGCCTGTTCCTGGTTGAAGGAGAAGGGACGCATCAAAACCCTGCCGATCACCGATTTTCTGGGTGCCATCAGTTGCGGCGTGGTGGCCGGCGCCCCTTTGCTGGACCTGGATTATGGCGAAGACTCCCATTGCGATGCCGACATGAATTTTGTCATGAACGGCGCCGGGCGCTTTATCGAGGTGCAGGGCACGGCGGAGCGACAGCCGTTTACCCGCGAGGCGTTTGACACCCTGGCCAGAATGGCGGAGGCGGGCATTGGTCAACTGATTGCCTTGCAGCGCAAAACCCTGTTGCAGCCGGTGGAACTCCTGCAGCCCTGAGCACGCCACTGGCGGCAGACACCACTTCCGATCTTGACAATCGACTCCGGAAAACCGGACAATGGCGATCGGCATGGTTGTGATCCATCCGGGTACTGTCAATCCATGGACACGGGGATTGCTGCCGACATGATTGACAGTTTTGCACACAAAGGATTGCAGGACCTGTTTGAAACCGGCAATAAAAGCGGAGTCACACCCCATCTTGCGCAAAAACTGCTCGATATTTTGGACCTTCTCGAGGCAGCAGACAACATTGAAGACATGGGCTCGCGCCCGGGAGCCGATTTGCATCCATGGAAGGGCGTGAAAAATGTGTGGAGCGTCAGGGTAACGGGCAACTGGCGAATGGTTTTTAAGTTCCAGAACGGTATTGCCCATGACGTTGACCTGGTCGATCCACACTGACAGCCAAGGTAAAAGTGTTGCTTGTCTCTTTAATGTACCCGATCCATTCATTGGAGAAAAACCGGTGGAGGCCCTGTTGCGGAGGACAAGACAGCCCGCTCATCCAGGTGGCATACTCAGACGGCAATATATGGAACCGCTTGGACTGACTGTCACCCAACTGGCCAACCTGGTTGGCGTCACACGGGCAACCATGTCCAGAATTGCCAATGAACGGGGTGCCATCGAACCTTACATGGCGTTGCGTTTGGCGCAGGTTTTCAATACTTCACCCAGATTGTGGATGAATCTGCAAATCAATCACGATCTCTGGAAGGCCAAACAGGACCCCGTGTGGGAAAGCATTCAACCATTGACAGCATCCCCCCTCCTCGTTTGACAGGCGTGGCTTGACCAGCCTTGGTCATCGTTTCGTCCGGCAGAGTGTCAGATACCACCAGCCTGCCTGCGGCGCATGCTGAAAACGCCGCAGCAAAAACCGGCTGCGGCTCTTTTGAAAAGCCACAACATGTGAAAGCCTTTCCATGATCGCCGGCCTGCCTGCGGCGCATGCTGAAAATGCCGCAGCAAAAACCGCTGCGGTTGTTTTGAAAGGCAACAGCCACAGCACAGTCCCAGGGCGCTGCCCTGGACCCGCCAGGGGGGTGACCCCCCTGGACCCGCAATCGTTTTTTTGGAACGGACTTCAATGCACCAGGCGTTGGCCGGCCTGGGCTTGCAGCAGCGACAGTTTTTTGCGGGCCTGGGGTCCGACCAGGACCACCACCCGGTTGGCCGGCGCCAATACCTGTTCGGCAATGGCCGGCAACTGCCGGGGGTCCACCTCGCCAATCCGCTGCCAGGCGGTCGACAGAGGTTCCATGGCACCAAACAACCGGTCGGAAACATAGCGCTCGATCAGTTCGGCCGGCCGGTCCAGGGTGGTAATCAGGTTGGCATGCCAGCGGGTCAACAGACGCTGCCACTCGTCGGGCTGGGGCGGTGCGGCACACAGCCATTGCAACTGCTCCAGCAGGGCAGCAAAAACCATGGCCAGATTGTCCAATGACACCGTCGCCCCCACCTCCAGCACGCCGGTGTCGGAATGGGCGGTCAACGAGGCCCACACGTCATACACCAGCCCGCGCTGTTCCCGCAGCGAGGCATGCAGACGGGATGAAAAACCGTCATCCAGCAACCGCCGCAAGGCCGCCACCGGATAGAACAGACCATCCTGATAGCCGCCGGTACGAAAAAAGAGGGTAAGGGTGAACTGGGAGGTTTGATCATCCACCGCCAGCCAATGGGGACCGGGAAACATGGGCGCCGGGGGACAGGTAGGTTGCCGGGCACCCCCTGGCAACCCACCCAGGCACTGTTCGGCCAGGGTGAGACAGGCAGCGTGCTCCACCGGACCACAAAAGGCGACCGCCATGTTGACCCCCTGATAATGCTGGTGCAAATAGGCACGCAAGGCCGCCAGATTGATCCGCATGATGGCCTCGGGGGTTCCCAGGACGGAACGAGCCAGGGCATGACCTGGCCACAGGAGCGCCCCGCCCAGGATGGCGGAGTTGATGTTTTCACCCCGCTCGTTTTCATCCTCGCGCATCTCCTCCAGGATGACCTGCCGTTCCGTCTCCAGACCGGTCAGGGCCGGCTGGGTGAACATGTCACAAAACAGGGCAAAACCGGTGGCCAGATAGCGGGGTGGCAGGGTGATCCAATAGGCGTTGCTCTCCTGGCCGGTGGCCGCATTCATGTCGGCGGCCATGGACTCCAGGCGGGTGTGCAAATCGGTGGGATCGGGAATGGCCGTCGTGCCCTTGAACAACATGTGTTCCAGAAAATGGGCGATACCGGCTTGTGCATCCGCCTCGAACCGGCTGCCGGCCCGCACCACCAGGGTGACCCCGACCTCATGCAGCCAGGGCATGGGAAAAGTGGCCACCAGCAGGCCGTTGGCCAGGGTGGAAAGCCGATATTCGGGATCGGGAACAGGAACAGGCCATTCATCGGGAACAACGGGGGCAGAAGACATGGCAGATACCGGCGGGTCAGCAATGGGTTCATACAAAGGGGGGCATTGTAACCCAGAAAAGGCCGCTTGTCGCGTCATCCCGGTTGTCGCTGCCCTGGACCCGTCAGAATCGCCAGACTGCCTGCGGCGCATGCTGAGGGCGCCGAAGCAAAAACCGCTTCGGCGATTGATTTAAAATATAAAAATTTACATGGGGTCCAGGGGAGATTATCTCCCCTGGCGGGTCCAGGGCTTAAGCCCTGGGACTTTGCTGTTGCCTTTTGGCGCGCTTTTAAGAGAAGCGTGACGCGGTTTTTGCGTCACGCGCAGCGCGCCCAACATGCGCCGCAGGCAGGCTGCTTGTCACCATGAAGCCCGATATTTATCAAACAAATTGGCTCTATGTGATGGGCATAAGCCATTATATATCCGCCAGACTGCCTGCGGCGCATGCTGAGGGTGCCGAAGCAAAAACCGCTTCGGCTGTTTTGAAAAGCAACAGCAAAATCCCAGGGCGCTGCCCTGGACCCGCCAGGGGGGTGACCCCCCTGGACCCGCAAACGTTTTTACTCAAACCGCAACGTTCCCTCCTCCAGCCTCACCAGGCGGTCGGCAAAGCGCCGGGCGCGGGCCATGCGGCTGGTGAAGACCACGCTGGTCATCGGTCGCAACCGTGCGGCCAGTTCCTCCTCCCCCGCCTCGGAGAGTTGGGCGCCGGGTTCGTCCAGCAGCCACAGCTGCGGTTGCATGGCCCACACCGCCGCCCATGCCACCCGGGCGGACTGGGCCGCCGACAAGGTGGCCAGTTCGCAATGGTGCAGGTGGTCCGGCACCCCGGCCCACTGCAACGCTTCGCTCACCCGCTGCTGCAACCGTTCCCCCGTCATGCCATGAAAGCTGGGGGTCAAGGCCACCTCTTCCCACACCACCGGGGTGAGAAAACGGAGGGCCGGGTCGGCAAACAGCACACCCACCCAGGCGGCCCGGTCCGGCAGGGTGGCACAGGGCTGGCCATTGCGTTGCACCTCGCCGCCATCGGGTCGCAGCAGACCGGCCATCAGGCGCAACAGGGTACTCTTGCCGCACCCCTCCGGCCCCACCACCGCCCACCGCTCCCCTGCCTCGATGGCCCAGGTCAGATCACGAAAAACCGGCCCCTGGCCGGTCCGGCCCGGAAAACCCTGCCATGAAAGCGCATTCAACCAGAGCAGACGGGTCATGAACGGCACAGCCGGCATAATAATGGCAGGCAGGCATTGATCGTCGTTTCGTCCATTTCACCACCCTCTACCCCAAAAAACCCTGCCGGGATTGCGGGTCCAGGGGGGTCACCCCCCTGGCGGGTCCAGGGCAGCGCCCTGGGGTTTTGCTGTTGCTGTTGCTGTTGATTTTAATAAAAAGCCGAAGCCGGTTTTGCTTCGGCGTCCTCAGCATGCGCCGCAGGCAATCTGGCGGATATGTCATGGCTTACACCTGTCACATGGAGCCAATTTGTTTGATAAATATCGAGATTTATGGTGACAAGCAGCCTGCCTGCGGCGCATGCCGAAAACGCCGCAGCAAAAAGCGGCTGCGGCTCTTTTGAAAAACAACGGCAACAGCAACGGCAAAGTCCCAGGGCTCTGCCCTGGACCCGCCAGGGGGGTGACCCCCCTGGACCCGCCATCCCGGCACAGTCTCCTGAGGCAAGCATGGACGAAACGATGATCAGGGCCGATTTGTCACGCCTTCTGGTGCATGGTGCCCGTGCCCCAGAATTCGGCGGAATAGCGGTTGTTGAGCGCCTGGAAGCGTCTGTTTTCGGAAAAGAGCTGTTTGGCAATGTCCGATTTGTGGAGCAGGAGCTGTTCCTGGACCGCAGGAAGGCGCTGGAGGAGGCGCTGCAACCAGGTGCGCAGGTAGAGTTTTTCCCCGGGGGGCAAGGTGTCACTGTCGGGAAAGTGGTCCAGGCGGGTCATGGTGTCATCCCACTCCCGGGCCAGAAAGCCCACCTCGTCAGCCGTCAACCGGTCCGGTGCGGCCAACCGGTCCAGGATGGATTCCAATTGGGCCAGGATCGCCCTCATGCCACCCCGCCGACCAGGCGCCGCAGGGGGTCCGGCTCGCCTGCACCGGCACTGGCGCTGGCACCGTCCTGGATCTGCTTGACCTGGCGGACCGCCTCCCGCCACCCTTCCAGCAACGTATTCATGTTGGCGATGACGACCCGAATGTGCGACATGTCCTGGGTCACGTTGGCCTGGGTGAGCCGGTGGATCATGAACCCGTAGAGGTCAAACAACTGGACCGCCAGTTCTTCGCCCTTTTCAAAGTCCAGGGTATTCTGCAACTCGGCGATGATGGCCAGACCGCGCCGCAGATACATTTTGTGTTCACTCAAGTTTTTGGCTTCCATCTCGGCGATGGCGCGCTCCAGGAAGCGGATCGCCCCCTCGTAGAGCAGGATCAGCAAATCCTCCCGGGAGGCCGTATTGGCCCGGGAGGTCTTGTAGCTGCGCAGACCATACGACATGGCAACCCTTTATCCATCCACCTGTGTGCCGGAACCCGTGTCGACACCCCGCCAGCCGTCCAACAGGATGCGCAAATTGCTGATCACAGGTTGAATATACTGGACATCGTGCGTCAACTGGGCCTGGGTCAGATTGTCCAGCATGAAGGCGTACAAGTCATTCAATTGGGTGGTGACGCCCTCTCCCTGGCTGAAATCCAGGGTGCGCTGGAACTCCTCGATGATACGCTGTCCGCGACCCAGACAATTTTTGAACTCATCCACCTGTGCCTCTTCGCAGGCCGTCATGGACTGTTCCAGAAACCGGATGGCTCCTTCGTACAACTGGATCAACACTGCCAGCGGGGACAACTCCTGCCCGGCTTGCGAGTCGCCGGTCGATCCGTGTGCTGCCATATCCATCTTGCTCCCGCTGCCCCCTCTGTTTGTTTATCAAAGTTTGCTCAACGCCGAGGTCATGGCGCTGCCGGCCGAGTTCAACTGGCTCACCATCTGTTCCAGGTTGGAAAATTTCAGCGTCAACTGCTGTCTGACCTTGTCCAGACGACCGGTTTCCTGGGCGATATCCTTGTCCAGCCGGCTCATGCGGGTCTGCAGGCCCCTGCTTTGTGTGGTCAGGCTGCCTGTCACGCCGTTGGTGACCCCGTTGAGCAGGGTCTGGAGGCGATAGGCCAGCCCGGGCGCGTTGCCCGTACCCACGGCAAACTGGGTATTGGTGAACAGGGCAGCCAGTCCACTGTAATCGGTCTGGAGGGCCGTGTCCAGGGAGGTGCCACTGAAGCTGATTTTCCCGGTCTTCGCATCGGTGCGCAGGCCGTATTCGGCCAGGGTGGAGCGGGTCAGCACATCGTTGGGGCCGGTGGCGCCGGCCTTGCCGGTACGGCCATTCAGGGCAGTGCGCAGTTGCGACACCACCGTGCGGGCCAGGGAGGAGTTGCCCAGGGCATTGCTGTTGGCGCTGACAAAGTCCAGAATGGCGTTGTAGGCATCCACGAAGGATTGCAGGGTCGTCTTGACGGTGGCCGTATCGTTGGCTACGGTGATGACGACCGGAGTCGAGGCGACGCCGTTGGGTGCAATGTCCACCACCCCGTTATTGTTGGCCGCGCCCGTGGTGGCCTTGAGTTGCAGGGTCACGCCGGTCAAAATGTTGGACGGGGCATTGCTGGTGCTGGTCACGTCCACACCGTTCAGCCTGAACACGGCGTCCTGGGCAGGCACGGTATTCTGAAACCCCGTCAGGGAGCCGGCGGATGAAAAAATCATGTTGGTGGCCGCATCCATGGTGATCCGGGGCTCTGGCATGGCCCCCGCGCTTCTGGTGTACTGGCCGCTGTCCTTGGCGGTCAGCACCAGACGGTAGGCGGCCCCGTCATACATGACGCTGGCAGAGATCCCGGGCTGGCTTTTGCCGTCTGCATCCTTGTAGTCAATGTTGTTGATCATTGCCGCCACATCGGCAAGACTCTGGCCGTTGAGATCGGCAAAGCCGGTGGTGCCGGCGCCCGTGCCGTAGGTGATGCCGTTGTAGGAAAAGGTGATATTGGACCCGGTCGTCAGGGTATCGGTGGAACTGCTCACCCCGGAGGCGGCAGAAAATTTGGTATCCCCGACATTGGCATAGGCGCCCAGCACCCAGGTATCGCTGGTGGCCAGTTGGGCGACATGGAGCGTATGGGTACCGGCCATCGCGGCATTGGTGCCGGTGGCCGTCACCTTGTCCGTATTGGAGCTGCTGGTGGTATGGGGCGCCCACGAACTGGCATCCTGCAGGGCGACAATCTTGCTGGTCAGGTCGGACAGCTTGGACTGCAGGCTGGTGTAGATGGCCTTCTGGTCGGCCAGTCTGGCCTTGCTGGCCTGGTAGGAATTCAGTTGGCCCTGCTGGGCTTTCATCAATTGATCGACCATGTCGGCGGGCAGGCCCGTGGCCAATCCGCCGAACGACATGGCACCCGTAGACGAACTGCCGGATGATACTGAACTGACTGCCATGCTCTCCTCCTAATTCGTCCCTTGAGGGGCCGCTGCACACCGACTGCGGCGTCAACCCGCCGTGGCGCCCACCAGCCGTCGCTGCAACAGGCGTATCTCCCCCAGCAACCGTTGCGATTCCCAGGCGGACAACCGTCCCACCTGTTGTTCAGTGCCGCCCCGGGTGGCGACAGTCCCGCCCGCCCCGCCGGGGACCGTCATCTCCACCGCAGCCAGCCGCGTCAGCAGCCGGTTGGCCTCCGCCACCAGGGCAGCCATGTCGGCCACACCCGGTTCCTGCTGATCAACCGCTCCGATCCGACCATCCATACCGGCAGCACCCATGATTGATACCCCCTCCCCGTTCACCTGCCCGTAGCCGATATATCGGCTGATCGGCGCCCGCCGACCAGCAAAAAAACACCCGGCAGATATTGCCGCCATCGCCTCTACCCCAACATCGCCAGTCTGCCTGCGGCGCATGTTACAAGGCGCCGAAGCAAAAACCGCTTCGGCTTTTTTTTAAAGGCAACAGCAACGGCAAAGTCCCAGGGCGCTGCCCTGGACCCGCCAGGGGGGTGACCCCCCTGGACCCGCACCTGTTTTCACCCTGGCATGCGCCGCTAGCTGAGCAGTTGCAGGGCCAGTTTGGGCTGCTGATTGGCCTGGGCCAGCACAGCCGTGCCCGCCTGCTGCAAAATGGTCTTCTGGGTCAGACTGGCCGTTTCCGCCGCAATATCCGCATCCATGATGCGCGACCGGGCCGCCGACATGTTTTCCACCACATTGTTGAGATTGGCAATCACCGCCGTGAACCGGTTCTGGATCGCCCCCAACTGGGAACGCTGCCGCGACACCCGATCCAGGACCGTATCAATCTTCGTGATGGTCGCCGCAGCGGCGGACTGGGTGCCGATCATGGCCGGATAGGCATACTGGGGCGTCACCCCGTCTGCTTCCAGCAACCTGGTGCTCGCACCGGCCGCATCCATGCTCCACATGCTGGTCTTGGCCAACCCCTCCCCCAACGCACTCAACCGCATGTCATTGATGGAGAACGAAATGGCCTGCCCCTCCCGGGCACCCACCTGGATCACCATGCGGGGCGCGGCCAGAAAATTGCCGGTCAACATGGAAAAACCATTGAATTGGGTATCGCTGGCAATACGCTGAATCTCGGTGAGCAACTGGTTCACCTCCAGTTGCAGGTCTTTCCGATCACCGGCCGTCATGGTCCCGTTGGCGGATTGGACCGCCAACTCGCGAATCCGTTGCAGGGCATTGACGCTCTCCTGCAGGGCCCCCTCCGCCACCTGAACCATGGAAATGCCGTCGTTGGCATTGCGCACCGCCTGGGTCAAGCCGTTGACCTGTGCGGTCATGCGGGTCGAAATGGCCAGACCGGCGGCATCGTCGGCGGCCGTATTGATCCGCATGCCCGAGGCCAGGCGCTGGAAGGTCTTGGCCAGACCATTGGTCGTGTGGGCCAGATTCCTCTGCACATCCATCGAGTTGATATTACTTGTGATAATAAGCGCCATGGTTCCATCCTCTGTTGGGTGCCGACATCATCCTAAACCGCCACCATCTGCTGCTGGGAATACTCCCGCATTGCCCGCTCTTTTGCCCCGCGCCGCATCTCCACAGGAATCAGTGGCTGACGCGGGGAATACTCCTTGGCCAAAATTTGTTTGCCCTGGCGGTTGCAAATGTTGACCACCACCGGTGCGGCCAGATTGGCGCGCACCGCCTCCGGTTGGCCATCGGGCACGTTGACCAGACAAAACACCTCCACATCCTCCCCCCGCACCAACCCGATACGTTGGGTGTCCTCATCCGAGACCGTGAAGTCCAGGTTGGAAAAAAACTCGAAGGGGTTGATCACGATGAACGCCACTTCCGGTTCATCCACGGATTGCAACCAGAAAAAGGCCGAGTTCTCCGAGTAGGGAAACAGGAGGAACCGCCTGCTGTTGGGAAACCCCATCAGGCCATCCTCGAGACAGATCAGCTCCTCCCCTTCGAATGTCAGAGACCCGAACCGCGTGCCATGAACCTCCATTGCGTGCTCCCCCACCCCGTCGCGTCGTTACTTCAGCAATTGCAATGCCAACTGCGGCAACTGGTTGGCCTGGGCCAGAATGGCCGTGCCCGCCTGCTGCAGAATGGACAATTTGGTCAAGTTGGCCGTCTCTGCCGCGATGTCCGCGTCCAGAATACGCGACCGGGCCCCGGTCAGGTTTTCCACCACATTGTTCAGGTTGGAAATGTTGGAGGTGAACCGACCCTCGATGGCGCCCAGCTCGCCCCGGGTGCTGGAGACCCGGTTGATGGCATCCAGGACAATGCTGAGCATCCGCCCGGCCGCCTTCTGTCCGGTCAACGGGGGATTGTAGGGCTTGGAACCGCCCGCATCGGTGTTGGGCGGATCAAACTCCAGGGTCGGGTCGGTGGGAACGCTCTTCCCGGTCACATCCACCAGCGGCACGGGGGGATAGGTGTTCTGACCATCGGTATTGATCAACCAGCGGGGCACGGTCACCTTTTCATTGGGCTTGGGCTGCGGGGCGGTCGCGGCCGTGGCGTTGCGGGCGGCCAGTACCTTGGCCATGTTGGCCCCGGCCGTCTTCGCATCATCCACCGTGGCACCCGACTGGGCCGCCGCGATACCGGCCGCTGCAATGATCTTGGCATTGTCCATGATCAGGTTTTTCCGGCCATTGGTGCCGGCGTCGGCGTCGATGGCCGCCCGGGCGATTTCGTCAATGCTCTTTCCCTTGCTGATGGCCGTGTTGAAAGCCTTGATCACATTCAGGATATTGCCGACCGGCACATCCTTGATCACCAGCGCGCCTTCCGAATTTCTGTAGCGCACGGCACTGTTGACCACATTGGTCGGATCGGTTCCTGCCTCCTGGATGGAACCGGTGGTCAGGCCGGCCACGGCGGTATACTGGGTTGGCACCCCTTCGGCGCCATAGTCCCGGTTGGCGGCATACAGGCCGGCTGCCAAGACCCGCGCCTTGTCCGTGTTGTCCGCAAAAATTTGTGCAGCACTTCCCAGGGACTGGGCAGCAATGGTGGCGGCGATCACGTTGTCGATGCTGCTGCCACCTGCAATCTTGGTGACGCCATCGGCGGTCAGCCCCTTGGCGGCATTGGTGGCCGCTGCCAGCACGTCGGCACTGACGGTGACGCCGCTCAGGACCGCGGTCACCTCCGCTGCGGTCGGCGGTTCGCTCAGGCCGTTGCCCCGGGCCGATTCCAGGGCCTGGATGACGGCATTGCCGGTCACGTTCGTGGCGATATAGGTCGCGTCGGCGATGGTCGCCGCCACCGTCGTGCTGGCACCGGCCACCACCGCCAGGTTGCGTGCCACCTTGCTGGCCTCAGTGGTGTAGGTATAGGGCTGGGAGGCGGCATTCCGGGTGTCGCTGTTGGCCACGGCATTGATCATGGGACCCATGACGGACGAAAACAGTTTGGAACCGTCCAGGGGCGGATTGGGCGACGTGATGACCAGACCTTCCACCTTCTGGTTGGTCAGGGAGGCCGGGCTGTTGGGGTCCACCGCCACCGGTTGGGCCAGCAGGGTCGAGGAACGGGCATCCGCCAGGTTGACCTGGATGATCTGCCCCTCTTTGGCCCCCACCTGGAATACCAGGGGCTCTTGTCTGCCATTCAGCATGGCCCAGCCGTTGAATTCGGTCTCCAGCGAAATGCGGTCGATCTCCGCCAGCAACTGGTTGGTTTCATCCTGCAGGCTCTGGCGGTCCGAATCGCTGTTGGTGGCATTGGCCGCCTGGACACTCAGCTCGCTGATCCGCTGCAGCATGTTGGCATCTTCGGCCATGGCCCCTTCCGCCACCTGGGAGACGGAGATACCGTCATTGGCGTTCCGGACGGCCTGGGTCAAACCCCGGATCTGGGCGGTCATGCGGTTGGTGATACCCAGACCGGCCGCATCGTCCCCGGCCGAGTTGATGCGCAACCCGGAGGAAAGGCGTGCGTAGACTTTGTTCAACGCGCCTGTTCCAGACGACATGTGACGCTGGACGGTCAAAGATGGCACGTTGGTATTGATATAAATCGGCATTGTCTTGATCCTCTATCGTTGCTGTGTTCGTTGTGTCTGCCTGTCCTGTTCTGTCCCAACCGGTGCGGCGGCGTCAGCCCGCAGCGGCCATTTTCAAAGGTGCCTGTTCTGCCCGGTTCCGGGTACGCTGGCGACGACTGGTACGCCGCGCCTCCCGTTCCTGCAGATAGGTGGCCTGCATGTGTGGCGGAATCAACAATTGTCGCGGAGAATACTCCTTGACCAGAATTTGCCGACCCTGGCGGTTTTGCGTATTGACCACCACCGGACCGGCCAGATTGGTGCGCATCTCTTCGGGGCGTCCCTCGGGAATGGTCACCAGGGTAAAAATTTCCACCTCCTCCGGATGCTCCAGTTGCAGCGCCTGGGCGTCCTCGTCCTGGATCTGAAACTCCACGTTCACAAAAAAATCGAACGGATTCACCACGATGAAGGCGATTTCCGCCTCATCGACGGACTGCAACCAGAAGAACGAGGAGTTTTCCCCGTACGGAAACAGCAGGAACCGCCGGCTCATGGGAAAACCCAGCAAGCCCTCATTGAGGATGATGATCTCCTCCTCTTTGAATTCCAGAACACCAAACCGGGTTCCATGAATCTCCATGACCTCTTCTCCACACCCAAATGGTTATCCCCTGGTCACGCCATCCGCCGCGCGACGGGAGGGGGCAATGCGTTGCCGCCACCTGTGTTCATGGCCTGCCCGAACGGGGGGGCGACACCCGTTCGGCCGTTAACGAATAAAATCCAACAACGACAGGTTCAACACCGTACGTTCCGTGGAGGTCAGCATCTGCATGGTCTGTGTGGCCTTTTGCAGACGGCTCACCACCTCGAACATGTCCGCCTCGGCGTTGGTGGCCTTGAGGGTTTGCAGACTGACCTCATCCGTGGCCACGATGGAGGCGGTGGCATCCACCTGGGTGGAGCGCACCCCGGTCAGGGACTGAAAATCGGAGGTTTGTCCCCGTCCCGTGTCCAGTCGGTTCAATTGCACACCCACCTCATTGGAGTCGCCGCGCAGCAGGGCCCCGCGCAGGGCGGCCAGGGCGCCCAGGATGTTGATGCTGCGCCCCACGGTGCCGCTCCCTTCCACCAGTTCGGCGCCGGTGACGTTGCCGGGGAGGGTATTGCCACCACCCACCTGGATCGGCCGGTCCATTTTGCCGCCCTGATAGGCAGGTACCACCTCGAAATAGAGCACATCCCCATCCTGCGGCAGTCCCACCAGGTTCACGGTGATGCCGTTGCCCAGATCCAGCATGGCCGGCTGACCGGGGGCAGCGGCGTTGGCCATCAGGGGTGCCATGGGCGTCCCGTTGATATCGACGCTGTAGGTCCCGGCGGTTGCCGCATAGGCCACCCGTATGCTCATGGGCAGATCGGCCAGCTTTCTCTGCGGGTCCACCTGGGCAGAAAAGCGGGTGGTGACATTCACGGTCGACGGGGTGGTGGCGCCCTCGGCCTGCAACTGGGTCTGGGTGGTCTTGAAGCGGGTGCCATCCGGCACCACGCTGAAAGAGAGCACATCCCCTTCCGAGGTCGTGCCACCCAGGTTGAAGGTGACGCCGTTGCCTAAACTCAGGTACCGGCTGCCGTCCGCCCGGGCAGAGGGCAGTATGGGCGGCAAAACTTGCCCGTTGACCGTCACGTCATATCCGCCGGGCGTACCGGTGGACGGCGTGACCGCATAGGTGGTGCCGATCCCGCTCTGTCCGACCGGCACCTGAAAGGTATCGTCCACAGTGGCGGCCAGGCCGACCGGTGCGGTCTGGATCGGGCCCGTCCCCCGGGTTTGCACCCGTACACTGGTGGCCGCCAGATGGTCGCCGTCGAACGGGGTGATCGTGCGTCCTCCCCCGAACAGGGGCACCCCATCCATCTCCATGTTGGCCACCGTCATGATGTTCTGGTAGATGGCCAGCGCCGAAATCGCCGCTCCCTTGAGCACCTGGGGATCATTGGCCGAGGTGCCCGGCGCAAATTGCATGGCCAGTTCATAGGCCTGCATCATGCTGTCATGCACGATCCCGATGCTTTTGTCCGCGGTCTGCAACCGTTGCGAAGCCAGGTCCGTGGTGCGCTTCAGGCTTTGCACCGAGGAAAGATCCGAAGCGAACAGCAGATCCCGAAAGGCACCGGTCGGGTCATCCGACGGTTTTTGAATTCTCAGCCCCGAGGCGCTCTGCAGTTGGGACTGCATCAGCTCCTGCTGCTGGGCCTGCATGGCCGTCATGCCGGCCGAGAACATCATATTGCTGGTAACGCGCATGGCATCATCCTGTCTGACTGAAGCCTGTGTTGTGCGACGCCGGAGGCCCCGACACTGCGCAGGCAGTACATGCAACCCATCTTCGTGGTGCGGCCGTTACACCATGCCGACCACATACTGCAACAACTGGTCGGCCACGCTCACCATCTTGCTGGAGGCCTGAAAGGCCCGCTGAAAACGCAGCAGATCGGTCAACTCCTCTTCCATCGAGACCCCGGAGGTGGACTGCCGGACCGTGGCCAGGAAATCCTGGGCCGCCTGTTGTGCCGTCATCGACTCCGTATTCTGGTTGACCACCGCCCCCAACCGGCCCACCAGGGCCGCATAGGCGCCCGTCAGGGTGGCCGGCGCATTTTCGCCGCCGATCGTGAATTTGGTCTCCCGCAACTGACTGACGGCCAGGGCCGCCTGATTGTTGCCGTCGTCGAAGGTGATGCCGGTAATCCGGGTCGGGTCGGCCTGATCGCCGAACAGGGTGGTCATGCGCCCGACCCCCAGTCTGCTGGCATCCTCCTGCCAGGCCGGATTGACCACCATGTCCCGGGAGCCGGTCCCGCCGAACAGGGCGCCGATCCCCAGGGCAGCCATCATGTTGGAACTGTCGGAGGCCACGCCGAACACCCGGCCGACCGGCGCCTGCAGGCGCAATTTGTTGTCCGTCGTAATGGAGGCCGAGACCACACCGACGGTGCCATCCTGATCGGTGGCACTGTTGATGGCGCTCACCACGTCATTGATGCTCATGTCCCGGGTGACGGGAATCCGCACGATATGGTTCACATGGGTGGTATCCGGGCCGGCGGCCAGGACGATCTCCCCGTTCTGGGTCCGCGACAGGTCCACCGGCGCGCCCCCGTAGGTTGGCAGATGGGCATCGGTCACCAGGGTGTTGATCGGGGTATCCAGTCCGCTCCCCAGTCCGAACACGCCGTTCAGGGTTGTATACATGGTCTGGCTGACGCCGGTGCTGCTGACGGCGTTCAGGCGAAAGCGCAACTCGTTGGCCAGGGTATCCAGCTGGGTGGCAAAACCGTTTTTGCCGTTGATCAGGGTGTCGCGCACTTCCAGCAGCCCGCCCAGTTTCCCGCCTTGAACGCGGGTCAGGGTGCGGCCATCCAGGGTGATCCCCGCAAAATTGGTCTCTTTGGTGGGATCGGTCGGGTCCGGGGCATTCTTGCCGGCGCTGCGGGAGAAGACGGCGGCATGCACCGTATCCACCAGCAACCCCTGGCCACCGCTCATCATGACTTGCAGTCCGCCGCCCGCTATGTCCAGGGTCTGGATATTGACCAGCTTGCCCAACTCCAGCACCATCTGCCGCCGCTGGTCCTTGAGGTCCGAAGAGGGGTCGGTGCTGTTGCTGCCCACAATGGTGGCGTTGACATCCCGCAGGGCTTTCAGGCGGTTGTTCACGTCCGCCAGCAGGACGTCCACCTCTTTGTCCACCGGGGTCAACAGACCGGTCAGGGCGTGGTCCATCTTTTGCATATGCTCGGCGACCGCATTGGCACTGGTGACATACTGTTCCCGGTTGACGGGATTGGTGGGACTGTCCACCAGGTTGTCCGCCGCCGCGTACAGGGCATCCATCCGGCTGCCCAGACCGTTGCCGTTGGATTCATTGAAAATCTGCTCGATCTGGGTCAAAAAGCGATCCTTGACATCCAGGCTGCCCGTCTCTGCAGTACCCAACTCCTGGCGGCGGTCCAGCAACTGGTCCACCTGCCGGCTGATATCCTTGACCTGAACCCCCAACCCCATCGGGGCGTTCAACAATGTGACCGCCTGCCGGGAAAAGCCGGGGGTATTGGCGTTGGCAATATTGTGGGAGATCGTCTGCAGCGTGTTTTGCGCCGCGTAGATGCCCGACTCGGAAATATTTAACAGGTTGTTGACAGACATGCCGCGTTCTCTCTTCTTTCATCCGTTTCATGCCGTCACCCCCGACCCATCCGGGGGGAGCAGGCGCTGCCATCCCTCTATGCACCACTTGTGCCAACCACAAAAATCCCCATTGGCACGCTCTGGACCCTTGACTTTCGCTTTCTCAACGCATTGATTTTATTAAAATTCATCAACCATGTAAATTACGCTAACCAAGCGGCGCCGGCCACTTTTTTCCCCCTGTCGGGCAAAAACCCAAAAACGGTCAGGGATGGTCGGCAAACTGTCGGCAAATCTTGCCTAATTTCAATAGTGGGCCCTGTTGTGGTCCCGGGAGGGTTGTGGCAGACCCTGGTCGGAGGGCTGGGCAGGACGGGGATGACTCCGGCGACGGATCGTGTTATGTTGCGCGCATGGGGCGGTATCGGCTCCTCACCTTGTCATGCGACCCGGACCATCATGAACTATGCACCCCACACCAATGTGGCCATTCGGGCCGCCCGTCAGGCGGGCCTGCGGGCGGCCGATCTGTTTCATCACCGCCACGAGCTGGAGGTGCGCAGCAAGGCGCATGGGGAGTGGGTAAGTAATGCCGACATCGCGGTGGAACGGGAAATTCTCTACCATTTGAAGAAGGGCTATCCCCAGTTCGGGATTCAGGCGGAGGAGAGCGGCTGGCAGAAGGAGGGAGCCGAGCGGCGCTGGATCGTCGATCCCATCGATGGCACTGACAATTTTATTCACGGCATTCCCCATTTTGCCATTTCGATTGCCCTGGCGGAGGGGGAGAACCTGTTGGCGGGGGTGGTGTTTGATCCGGTGGGGGATGAACTGTATGTGGGGGAGCGGGGTCGTGGTGCCTTTCTGAACGACCGGCGCATTCGGGTTGGCCAGAACCATCTGCTCTCCCGTGCCATGTTGGCGACCGGTTTTTCCAGCAAACACCGGGAGAGGCTGGCGCAGTGCATGGAGGCGTTTCATCTGCTGTCGGCCGCCAGTCATGGCATTCGCCGCCAGGGTTCGGCGGCCCTGGATTTGTGTTACACGGCCGACGGGCGTTATGACGGGTTCTGGGAAGAGGGGCTGGCCCCCTGGGACATTGCTGCCGGTGGACTCATTCTGCAGGAGGCGGGGGGGTTGATGACCGATTTTTCAGGCAACACCGGCTCTTTGCACTCCGGCGAGGTGGTGGCTGCCAATGCGGCCATTCATGGTCGTTTGCTGGAGAAGATTCAGGCCTCGGCGCTGGTGGGGCGATCAGGCTGACCTGACGGGTGCAAGCCACTCCCGAATCGCCAGTTTGCCTGCGGCGCATGTTGAAAAGGCCGCAGCAAAAAGCGGCTGCGGCCCTTCTTTGAAAGTCAACAGCAAAGTTCCAGGGCTCTGCCCTGGACCCGCCAGGGGGGTGACCCCCCTGGACCCGCAGCAGTGTGTGGGGGTGAGAAGGGCGTCAGGCCGCATCACCGACCGCCGCACCGCCCGACTCCGGGCAAAAATCCGGCATCAGCTGGCTGGCGATCCCCTGATATTTGGCCGTGACATCCCGGGAGAGCTTGTAGGCGCAAAACCGGGGACCGCACATGGAACAAAATTCCGCTGTTTTGTGGGCTGCGCCGGGCAGGGTTTCATCGTGGTAGGCCCGGGCCCGTTCCGGGTCCAGGGCCAGTTCAAACTGGCGGTTCCAGTCAAAGCCGTAGCGGGCCCGGCTCATGGCGTCATCCCGGTCCCGGGCTCCTGGCCGGTGCCGGGCGATGTCGGCGGCGTGGGCGGCAATCTTGTAGGCGATGATGCCGTTGCGCACATCTTCGGCGTTGGGCAGGCCCAGGTGTTCCTTGGGGGTCACGTAGCAGAGCATGGAGGCCCCCTTCCAGGCGGCCACCGCCCCGCCGATGGCCGAGGCGATATGATCGTAGCCGGCGGCGATATCGGTGACCAGCGGCCCCAGGACATAAAAGGGCGCCTCATGGCACAGGATGCGTTCCTGTTCCATGTTCATTTCGATCTGGTCCAGGGGGACATGGCCCGGGCCTTCGATCATCACCTGGACATCCCGCTCCCAGGCCCGCCGGGTCAGTTCGCCCAGCACCCGCAACTCGGTAAATTGTGCCGCATCCGAGGCGTCGTGCAGGGAACCGGGGCGCAGCCCGTCTCCCAGGGAGAGGGTGACGTCATGGCGCACGCAAATGTCCAGCAAGCGGTCGAAGTGGGTGAACAGGGGATTTTCCTGGTCGTGATACAGCATCCACTGGGCCATCAGCGCCCCCCCGCGGGAGACAATCTTGGTGATGCGCGACTCGATCAGGGGCAGCACCTCCCACACCACGCCGCAATGGACGGTCATGTAATCCACGCCCTGGCGGGCCTGTTCCTCGATCACCTGCAGGATGGTCTCCACGGTCAGGTTGCGGACATCGGGCACCCGTTCGATGGCCTCGTAGATGGGGACGGTTCCCAGGGGGATGGGCGCATGGCGGATCAATGCCTGACGAATTTCGGGAATTTTTTTGCCGGTGGAGAGGTCCATGACCGTGTCCGCCCCGTACCGGATGGCCAGGTGCAGTTTGTTCAGCTCTTCGTCCAGGCCGGACGAAATGGGAGAGTTGCCGATGTTTGCATTAATCTTGCAGCGTGAGGCGATGCCGATGGCCACCGGTTTGAGTTCCGGATGGTTGATGTTGGCGGGGATGACCAGGCGACCGCGGGCCACTTCGGCGCGGACCAGCTCCGGGTCCAGTTGCTCCTCCCGGGCACAGTGGGCCATCTCCTCGGTGATCAGCCCTTGCCGGGCATAATGCATCTGGGTAACGTTACCCGTGCGTCCCTGAATCCAGGCGGAACGAAATGTATTCATGATGGTGCACCTTTGATACGGTCCAGGCGGTTCGGTCACCGCGCGCAAAGGGTCATTGTGCGTGTCTCTCCCCTCTTTTGACAAGGAGTTTTTCCCGGTGCAACGGTTTTATGCCTCGCGTGGGGCTTCCCTGCGCTGGACCACTGATCGGGAACTACCCGTCCCGGCCGACTTTGGCGACAGTGTCCGGGAGTATGATCTGCTGATGGAACAGGCGGCCTGGGTGGATTTCAGCCATATGGGCATGGTCTCTTTGTCCGGTCCGGAACATGTGGCATTTTTGGGCGGTTTGACGACCAATCAGGTGTGCCATGTTGCGGCCTCGCGTTCGCTGTATTCCGCCCTGCTGACGCCGCAGGGGCGTTATTTGTGGGATTTCACCCTGGTTGCTCATGGCGCCGACCAGGAGCCGCCCGGTTTGTTGCTGATCACCGAGCCGGATCGGGTGCCGGCGTTGTTGCAACAGCTGGCCTTTTATCGTCTGCGCGCCAAGGTGCAGATCACGGACGAACGGTCCCGTTTTGGGCTGTTGGGTTTGATCGGGCCGGCGGTGGACCAGGCGCTTGGCGCGCTGTTTCCCGGTCTGGCGTTGGCCGGGGCTGCGCCGGGAGCCACTTTTGCACCCGAGCCGGGCATGCGTCTGTGGCGGGACCCCCGTCAGGAAAAATTTGGCTGGCGGCTGTTGCTTCCGGTCGACCGGTGGAGTAGCATGGAGGAACAGCTTGTGGCGGCACTGGCCCCGGCGGGCTGGACTGCCTGGGAGGCCTGCCGCATCCGGCATGCCCTGCCCAGGGGAGGCAACGAGTGGATTCCCGACGAAACATTGCCCCTGGAGGCCGGTCTGCTGGAGATGAACGGGGTGGATTTCGGCAAGGGGTGTTATGTGGGTCAGGAGACGACGACCCGCACCCACCATCGTGGCACGATCAAAAGGCGGCTGTTCCGGTTGACTGGCCCGGCGGGTGTGGCCTGGGCGGCGGGCACGACCGTCCAGCGACCCGATGGCAAGGTGGCCGGCATGATCACCAGTTCCTGTTCGCAAACCGGCGCCTCTCTGGCGTTGTTGCAGCTGGCCGACGTGGCGCATGCCCAGGGTACCCTGTTTGTGCAGGCCCACCCGATGGTGGTCGACAAGCCGGCCTGGGCCGGATGGGCGTAGGACCGACAGGTTCCGTTAAAAACGGCTGCGGGTCCAGGGGGGTCACCCCCCTGGCGGGTCCAGGGCAGCGCCCTGGGATTTTGCCGTTGCTGTCGACTTTAAAAAAAGCCGCAGCCGCTTTTTGCTGCGGCCTTGTCAGCATGCGCCGCAGGCTGTCTGGCGATTCAGCATGCGCCGCAGGCTGTCTGACGCTTTACGCAGTTTTTTGTCCCCACCCCCCTACAAGAGTTGACCCGCCATGACCGCACCCACCGCCGTTTTGCCACCATTGCCCGCCCTGCAGATCGGGCAGTATACCATTCCCGTGCCCATCATCCAGGGTGGCATGGGGGTGCGGGTGTCGGCCAACCGTCTGGCCAGCGCCGTGGCCAATGAGGGCGGGGTGGGCATCATTGCCACCGTGGCGCTCTCCCTGGCCTCCAAGTATTACAAAAAGGGCAAGGATTATTATCAGGCCAACATCAAGGCGCTCATCGACGAACTGAGCCTTTCCCGGTCGGCCAGCCCCGAGGGCATCATCGGCACCAACTGCATGGTGGCGATCCGGGATTTTGAAGCCATGGTCCGCACCTCGGTGGAGCATGGTGCCCACATGATCATTTCGGGGGCCGGCCTGCCGTTGCGGCTGCCGGAATTTGCCGCCAGCCGGCCTAGCACTGCCCTGATTCCCATTGTCTCCTCGCTGCGGGCGGCCCGTCTGCTGGCCCAGCGTTGGCGCAAGCTGTACCATCGTCTGCCCGACGCCATTCTGTTCGAGGACCCCAATACGGCCGGCGGGCATCTGGGGATTCGCCGTCATCAAATTTTTTCCGAGGAGTTTTCCAGCGAGCAGGTGGTACCGCAGTTGGCGGAGTGGTCGCGCACCGAGTATGGCGATGAAATACCCATCATCAGTGCCGGGGGCATCTGGGACCGCCAGGATATCGACCGGGCCCTTTCCCTGGGCGCCAAAGGGGTGCAGATGGCCAGTCGTTTTTTGTGCACCTACGAATGCGATGCCGACCAGCGTTACAAGCAGGCTTTCATCGATGCCAAGGAGAGCGACGTGGTGATCATCGACTCGCCGGCCGGTCTGCCGGGGCGTGCCCTGAACACCGCCTTCACCCGGACCCTGTTTCAGGGGGGGCGGGTGGCCAGCAAATGTTTTGCCACCTGTCTGGAGGCCTGCACCTGCCGGGAGGCCAAGGAGGCCTTTTGCATCGCCGAGGCGCTGCACCGGGCCCAGCAGGGAGACATGGAGCACGGGCTGGTCTTCACGGGGACCAACGGGGTGCGCCACACCCGCATGACCCACGTCCGGGACATTTTCCGAGAGCTGCTGACCGGGCAGGTGGACGAGGAGGTGGCCGGACGATAGACCGGGTGTTGGGTGGCCGGCCTGCCCGGTGTCAGGGATGCTTCACCCTTTTTACTGCCGATGCTCCACCGTCACCACCGTGGTGATACCGCCGCGCACGAAAAATTTGCCGGTCACGGACAGGAAGCGCGGAGCGATGGCCGCTACCAGGTCATCGAGAATCCGGTTGGTCACCGCTTCGTGGAAGGCCCCCTGATCACGAAAACTCCACAGATAGAGTTTGAGGGATTTGAGCTCGACGCACAGGGCATCGGGAATGTAGGAGATCACCATCTCGGCAAAGTCCGGCTGGCCGGTCTTGGGGCACAGGCAGGTGAACTCGGGACAACGCATCTCGATCCGGTAGTCCCGTTCCGGGTTGGGATTGGCAAAACTTTCCAGCATCATCTTCCCTTTCTCAACTGGCGGCCCGCAAGCCGTCCACCTGCACATGGTCTGCCTGTACACTGGTCGCCCGCACACTGGCTGTCTGCAACTCTTCGCGGATGACGCGGCGCACGGCTTCTGCCAATGGTTCCTGGTTCCGTTCCATGTGTGCCCGCAGTGCATCGTTCATCATGGCCAGGTAATCGCCGCCACCGGCCTGTTCCACGCACTGTCTGAACCAACCCAGAATGTCGGTATCCACTCGCATGATAATCTGTTGCTTGCTGCCGGTTGGCGGCAAGACCGGCCCGCGCCTGCCTTTGCTGAAATCGTATTCTTTTTTCATGTCTCAACCCCTGTATTGTTTACGCTCGTTGCGAGTCGCACGGCGGGCAGAAATGATGCGAATGGTGTCTCCGTCCCGGTATATGTACACGACCACCAGAATGCGGCCATGGCAATCCATTCCGGTACTCACAAGCCGCTCTTCATCAGCGACATGATCCGCAATCGTCACGGCTGACATGTCACTCAGCACGGTCAAGGCATCCAGGAAAGAGACCCCGTGTTTTTGCTCGTTGGTTCTGGCCTTGCTTTGGTTCCATTCAACGTCCATGGCGACCAGTGTACCCCCCTTTGTCCATCGGGTAAAGCCCGACGCTGGGCCGGGGCCACCACCCTGGTCATGGATGGGCCAACAGATACAGGATGCTCCCCGCTTCCGCGGGGTCCACCTGCCCCAGCAGGGTGCGCAGTCCCACCGATTGGCTGCCGCTGCGGTCCTGCCAGGCCACGGTGACCTGCACCGACCGATAGGCGGGGGCGGCGGTATTGGTCCAGCTCCAGCTGCGGGTGAAGACGGCATTGGTGCCGGTCACGGTATCGGCACTGTTGGCATAGCCGGTCACGGCCGCCAGGGAGCTGAAACCCCGCAGTTCTTCGATCTTGCCCTCTGCCAGTCGGAGGGCCTCGGTGCGGGCCTTGGCCTGGGCACTGCTCTGGGTCATGCTGCCCTGCAGACGGCCCAGGGCCAGCATGCCCACCGAGAGGATCAACAGGGCCACCATGGCCTCGACCAGGGTAAAACCGCGCCGTTGTTCTTGCACTGGTCTGACTCCTAAAAATCCTTCCAGGTTCCCACAATTCTGGGAGCCCCCGTATAGGGCAGGGTCTCTTCCAGTCCCGCGCCGCTGCCTGTCAGGGTAAATTTTTCCACGTCCACGTTGGCATTCATCTTGGTCAGGTTGCCTTCGAAAGCGACCGTGCCGTAGATGTCCGCCCCCCCCCACCCCTGGTTGCCACAGGCCGGGTCTTCGTAATAGACCACGCCGTGCAGGATGACTCCCCCGTTGGTCTGGGGACAGTTGGAAGCAGCGGCGAAGGCCAGAACCACCCCATGGGTGCCGGACCCCAGGCTGGTGTGCCAGGGATTGGAGTCGGTGATCCAGTAGTGGCGACGATCACTGGCGGCCATCTGGCCGGCGGCCACGGCGGCCACCTCTGCGGCTGCCAGGGCCTGGAATTGGGCCTTGGTCAATGAACCGAAGATAAATTCCCAGGCAGTCCCGGTGAAGGCATTGCCCACCACCGTACCCCCATGCAGGTCCAGGTGGCCGGTGTTGACACAGGTGGTGGGCTGCGAGGTCAGCAGGGCCACATTGCCCACCCCGCCCGGGAAGACGTCGGGATTGCCGGTAATGCCGGAGACGCAGCCATCGATCACCAGGGGTGGGCTGTTCAGGAGATAACCCGGCGTCAGCATGGTGTTGGGCCGCACATATTGCTGGACGCTGGCGGTGATGGTGGCATCCTGGGCTGAGACGGCGGTGACGCGCACCAGCGTATAATCCTTGTTGGCCGAGGTACGGGTATAGGTCACCGACGGGTTGTAGGTATCGCCGTTGCTGGCGGTGATGGCGGGCGCGGCCATGGTCACGTTGTAGGTGCAAAGGCCTGCCACCCAGGTGCAGGCGGGACGGTTGCCGGCCAGCCAGCGAATGCCATACTCCAGGCCGGCCTCGGCGGCGTGAAACACCTCCAGGGCCCGGTATTCGTTGGCAGAGATCAGTTGTTCCAGGCGGGCGCTTTTGCTGCCCGTCAAGGCGATCACGGTGAGGGTGAGCAGGATGATCAGGCTCATGAACAGGGTGACGGCCCCCCGATCGGTTTTCATGGTCGCACTCCTCTAAGGCACGTATTTGTCGTTGCGAACGCGCACCTGTTCGGTAATGGTCTGGGTAACGCTGGCATCATCCAGCAGTTGCATGGTCAGGGTGATGCCGACCTGCCGGATGGACTGGCACCCCTGCCCCGCCACGCAGGCCGCGCCCGGGTTGGCCATGTTGAGGGCGGTGGTGGAAAGGGTGAACAACAGGCTGGTCACGCGGGTCAGGTGGGCATTGTTCATCGGTTCGTAGGTGCCGTTGTCGCAACTGGCGCTGGTGCCTGATACCCGCATTTCCACCACGTCACTGTGCAACCGGAAGCCGAACCGTTCCGTATTGCTCGCCAGTTTGTCCCCGTCCAGATCATAGCTGAAGGTGATGCAGGAGTTGGCGGCCTCGCCGGTCCGTTGACCGACGGTCAGATCGTTGGCGGCCTGCCAGAAGGGGTTGCTGGAGAGGTCGACCGTGCCGGCGGCGGTGCCGGTTGGGTACAGGGCGGTGATCCAGGCGGGATTGCCCACGGCCCCGGTGGTGCCCGGCATTACGCCCCAGTAGCCGGCACGCCGGACCTCCCGGGTCATGATGCCCATGATGGCCCGCACCTCCTGGTTGAGCCGGGCCAGTTTCAGGTGGTCGGCGTTGGCCTTGCTGGTGGTCACGTAGACGGAGATGATCCCGGCCAGCAGCACCAGGCCCACCAGGATGCCCATCAGCATTTCCACCAGGCCGACGCCGGCCTGGCGCCGGTCAACGGGTTTCAACATGGCGGGTAACCTCCGACCGGGATGCTGGTCAGGTAACAGGTGGAGACCTGTCCCAGAATGCCCAGGTTGACCGCCAACTGGGTGGTCCCGTTCGAGGTGGCCAGGCGGACCTGACCCGCATTGGCGGTGCCGCGCACCGGGTTGAAGGTGACGCTCTGCCCGGCAAAGGTGACGCTGGTCAGGTAGACCCCGAAAAAGTCGGTGCTGGACTTGGTGCTCCACAGGGCGGGGGAGACGCTGTAGCTCCAGGTATGGGTGCCGTTGGTGGCGAAGGTGACGGAGACCGGCTGGTTGCGTTTGACGGATTCGAGGCGGGCATACTGCAGGTCGCCGGCGATGGTTTCCACGCTGTTTTTCAGGCGTTGAATCTCGAGGAAGGCGCGCACGTGGGGTACGGACAGGGACAACACCACGGCCAGGATGGCGACGGTGATGAGCATTTCCAGGAGGGTGAAGCCCCGGGCATTCTGGCACATGGCCGTTCCATTACCAGCAGGTGGCGGGGGTGCGGGTTTCCCCCGTGCCGCTGACGGTCAGGGTGAGGGTGGTACAGCCGGTATCATTGAGCTGGGCGCCAAGGGCGGTGGCGGTGGCGACATAGCCGGTGGCGGTGTTGGCGGAGATGGCGATGGTAAACTTGCCCTGTTCGGAGGCACTGTTGATGCCCAGCGCGACCAGGGTGCCGTAGGTGGTGTGATTGACCCGCCATTTTTCCTGTGCCAACTGGATCTTGAGCAGGGCAGAGGTGGCGTCGGCGCGGTTGCCCCGGTAGACAAACTGCTTGTAGGAGGGCAAGGCGAGCATGGACAGAATGGCGACAATGGCCATGGTGATCAGCAACTCCACCAGGGTGAATCCCGCGATGGTTGACCGGCGCGACATGTTGGCCTGCTCCTTGATACCGTTGACGGCATGAATCCGCCTGCGAACGACCTGCCCGGACAGGATGCGCTTCAGCCTGTACTGTCCAGGATTGACTGTACCACAGAAGGTTTTGTTTGCGCAAATTATTTTTTCTTTTTCCGGAGTTGGGCCTTGGTCATCGTGCTGTCCGTCAGGCTGCCGGGTGTTGCCGGCCTGCCTGCAGCGCCTGCTGAAAAGGCCGCAGCAAACAGCAGCTGCGGCTTCTTTGAAAAGCATCGGGTAGGAGGCGGGGTCGCCCCCGCCGTCCTCCCACACCACCGTACATACGGTTCCGTATACGGCGGTTTATGCAGCACCTTGAAGTCGTCGTAGC
>JAMOAX010000176.1:0-4838 GCA_039908555.1 Magnetococcus sp. DMHC-8 | reverse complement strand
TATCTGCACGCCCTGGAGACCGGGGAGGTGGAAAAACTGCCGGGAGCCACGTTTGTGGCCGGTTTTTTACGGCTCTATGCGGAAACCCTGGAACTGGCGGACAGGAGCTTCATCGAACGCTACCTGGAAACCTCGGGCAACGACGACAGTCTGCACACCGACCTGTTGCCTGCGCCGGTCACCCTGCGACATCGTCCTTCGGTGCTGATGGTGCTGGGTGGGACCGTGGGTTTGTTGGTGCTGTTTTTTGTGTACGAAAACCATTTTTCCTCTTTTTCCAATGCGTTTCGTTCTCCGGAGCCGCCTGCTACCATGCCATTGCGTGCCGGTTCGATGCCGACAGGCGGTGCGGTGCGGGATGCCGATCCGTCCGGGCCGAATCTGGCGGACGAGGAGGAGAAGGGGGTGTTCAACAGTGGTCTGCTGTCCCGTTTTTTCAACCGGCCGGCCGGGCAGAAATGGGAGGCGGATGACGAGGAGGGGAGCAGACCGCCTGCCGCGATCAAACCGGGCAGACCGGGTGAAAACCGGAAGGAGCAGACCGTCGATGACCGGTCAAAGTCCGGCCAGACAGCACCGGTTCCGGCGGTTGTGCCGCCCAGGAAGTCGACGCGCGCACCGGAACCGGTTGACAGGGTGGACCGCCCTGCACCGGGGCCGACGGAGGCATCGGCCCGTCGCAGCGCAACGGAGCGGGCAGAGGAGGCGCCTCCCGACGGTGCGGGTTGGCTGACCGCCCTGGTGGAGCGGGTCCGGGGATGGTTCGATCCGGCGCCCCGGTCGACGGTCGGCGAGACTCCCCCGGGGGCCGGGTCGGCGCCCTCGACGTCCCCGTTGCCAACCGCCAAAAAGGACGACTCTGGGGCGGCGGGTAAATCGCCGTCTGCCAGGACGGAGCCGCCGGACCGTTTTCCAGGCAAACCGGGTATGGCGGATACCTCTCCCAAACCGGTGAGTGTGGAGCCCCCTGCCAAACCGATGGTGTCGGCGGTCAGGCCGGTGGAGCCGTCTCCCAAACCGGTGAGTGTGGAGCCCCCTGTCAAACCGGCGGTGCCGGCAGCCAAGCCGGTGGAGCCCCCTGTCAAACCGGTGAGTGTGGAGCCCCCTGTCAAACCGGCGGTGTCGGCGGCCAGGCCGGTGGAGCCGCCTGTCAAGCCGGTGGAGCCCCCTGCCAAACCGGTAAGTGTGGATCCCCCTGTCAAACCGGCGGTATCGGCGGCCAGGCCGGTGGAGCCGCCTGTCAAGCCGGTGGAGCCCCCTGTCAAACCGGTGAGTGTGGAGCCGTCTGTCAGACCGGCGGTGAAGGAGAGCGGGGACCCGGCGACCGTGATTGCCAATCGTTACCAGGAGAAGGTGAGCGGTTCGGCCGATCTGCGACCGGAGGCGGAGCAGGCGGTCTCCCTGTTGGCCAACGAGTTGGTTTGGGTACAGATTCAGGATGAGCAGGGGCGCATCCTGAAGGACATGGTCATGCAGCCCAATCATCTGTTTCGCGTGCCCATGGGGGGGCGTTTTGTGGCCACCCTGGGCAGTGCGGGCGGGGTGCGTCTGCGGGTGGGCAATCGGGAGCTGCCCTATCTGGGCAAGGCCGGGGAGGAACTGGGTGGGGTGGAGTTGACGGCCGAATCCTTGTTGCGGCGGGCAAAACCGTGAGTGAACCCGGTCTGACGGTCCCGCGGCGTCCCAGTCGGCCGGTGCGGGTGGGCTCTGTGCTGGTCGGCGGGGAGAGCCCGATCAGTGTGCAGTCCATGACCAACACCGACACCCGGGACGTGGCGGCCACGGTAGCCCAGATTCAGGCCCTGACGCTGGCGGGGGCGGACCTGGTCCGTCTCTCCTGTCCCGACCGGGAGGCGGCGCAGGCGGTGGGGTCGATCCGGTCCCAGGTGACGGTGCCGCTGATTGCCGACATCCATTTTGATTATCGGTTGGCCCTGCTGGCCCTGCAGCAGGGGGTTGACGGTTTGCGCATCAATCCCGGCAACATTGGTTCCCGGACACGGGTGGCGGAGGTGGTGCAGGCGGCCCGGGAGCGACGGGTGCCGATCCGCATCGGCGTCAATGCCGGTTCCCTGGAGAAGGATGTGCTGGCCCGCCACGGCGAGCCCTGTGCCGAGGCGATGGTGGAATCGGCGCTGCACCATATTCGCCTCCTGGAGGATCTGGACTATCCCGAGATCAAGATCAGTCTCAAGGCCAGTCGGGTAGGGATGACCGTGGCGGCCTACCGGTTGCTGGCGCGCCAGGTGGATTATCCGTTGCATTTGGGCATTACCGAGGCGGGAGGGCTGGTGACCGGGACGGTCAAGTCGGCCATCGGTCTGGGGTTGTTGCTGGCGGAGGGGCTTGGCGATACGCTGCGGGTCTCCCTGTCGGCCGACCCGGTGGAGGAGGTGCGGGTGGGGTTTGAGATTCTCAAGGCCTTGGGGCTGCGCAATCGGGGCGTGAACATTGTCTCCTGTCCCACCTGTGCCCGGCAAACCTTGCCGGTGATTGATGTGGTCTCCCGCCTGGAGGAGCGCTTGAGCCATATCCGGGAGCCGGTGACGGTGGCGGTGATGGGATGTGTCGTCAACGGACCGGGGGAGGCCCGGGAGAGTGCGGTGGCCCTGGTGGGCGGGGCCGGGGGCAACCTGTTTTACCGGGATGGAGAGCCGGTGGGCAAAGTGACGGACGGGGAGGCCCTGGAACGGCTGGTGCAAGAGGTGGAGGCAGCGGCTGCCCGTCTGCGGCAGCAGGGAGCGGAACAGACATGATCACGACGGTGCGGGGTGTGCGGGACATTTTGCCGGCCGAGGTGCCGGGCTGGCGTCTGCTGGAGGAGACGGCACGGCAGGTGTTTGCCGCGTATGGCTATCAGGAGGTGCGTACCCCCATTTTTGAGAAGACCGAGCTGTTTGCCCGGGCGGTGGGGGCCACCAGCGACATCGTCGAAAAGGAGATGTACACCTTTGCCGACCGGGGTGGGGACTCCCTCAGCCTGCGTCCGGAAGGAACGGCGGCGGTGGTGCGGGCCTTCATCGAAAACAATCTGCAGCGCGTGCTGCCCTGGGCGGTCTATTACATGGGCCCCATGTTCCGGTATGAACGGCCGCAAAAGGGGCGCTACCGGCAGTTTCATCAGCTGGGCTGCGAACTGTTCGGGGCCGAGGGTCCCCTGGCGGATGCGGAAATGATGGCCATGGTGCTGCGCCTGTTGCGCCGCCTCGGGGTGGCGGATTCGCTGACCCTGGAGATCAACTCCCTGGGCTGTACCGCGTGTCGTGGGCCGTACCGGGCACGGTTGTTTGCCGTTTTGCAGGAACAGGAGGCCCTGTTGTGTGACCATTGCCGGCAACGATTGCCGCGCAATCCGTTGCGCACCCTGGATTGCAAGGTGGAGGGGTGCCGGGCGGTGGCCCGGCAGGCGCCGGTCATGAAGGATCATTTGTGTGGGGCCTGCGGGGACCATTTTCAGGGCTTGACCGGTCTGTTGACGGATTTGTGTTTGCCCTTTGTGGTCAACCCCCTGATGGTGCGTGGTCTGGATTATTACAACCGCACGGCCTTTGAGGTGACCACCACGGCCCTGGGATCACAGAATGCGGTGGCGGCCGGGGGGCGTTATGATGGGCTGGTGGCCGAGATGGGTGGGGCGGCGGTGCCGGCCATCGGCTTTGCCATGGGGATGGAGCGGTTGGCCTTGCTGCTGGGGGGAGACCGGCGGGATCTCACCCGGCCAGCGTGTTATCTGGTGGCGGTCGGGGCCGCGGCGGCGCGTCAGGGGTTGGTATTGGCGGAACAGTGGCGGGATGCGGGCGTGGCGGTGGTGGTGGATGGACTGGGCGGTGCCATGAAGAGTCAACTGCGCCGGGCGGACCGGGCCGGGGCGCGGCTGGTGTTGATCCTGGGGGAACGTGAGCTGGCAGAGCGGAGCGTATTGTTGAAGGACATGGTCGATGGCGGGCAGACGCCACTGGCCTGGGACGAGGTGGGCAGGCGCTTGTCCACCCTCATTGGCTAAAGGAGTGCGGGATGCAGGATATTTTCGAGCAGGTGGACGAACATCTGGAGGCGGAACGGCTGCAAAAATGGTGGGAGGCCAACCGCCAACGGCTGCTGGCTGGTCTGGTATTGTTTTTTCTGCTGTTGTTTGCCTATGTGGGCTGGCGGGAATATCGGGTTCGGCAGGACCATGCGGCCTCGGAGCAGTTCATGATGCTGCAGGATCAGTTCAGTCGGCAGGATCTTGATCGGGGGCATCGGTCGTTCCAGGCATTGCAGCAGGATCATTCCGAGCATGGCTATGCCCTGTTCGGGCGGTTTTTGCAGGCCCGGGAGCTGGCGGTGGCGGGCAACCGGGATGGGGCCCTGGCGCAGTTGGCGTTGCTGGTCAAGGAGTCCGGCTCGACGTTGCTGACCGATCTGGCCTTGTTGAATGCGGCCTATCTGACGGCGGGTGAGGAGGGGCGGGCGGAACCATTTTTGACGCGCATGGACCCGCGTTCGCCCTACCGGGCCCATGCCCTGGAGTTGCAGGGGTTGTTGGCGGCCCAGCGGGGGGATCAGCAGACGGCGGCAACCCGCTATCGGGAGGCCCGGGCGGCGGCCGTGGATGGTTCGCTGCGCAGTCGTCTGGAGAGCAGGCTGGAACGCATGGAGGGTGAGGAGAAAAAATGAATCGTTGTCTTAAGATTGCCGGTCTGCTGTGGCTCCTGTTATGGATGTCGGGATGCGCCTCTCTGAGCAATCCGTTCAAGGGTGCCCCCAAGTCGGTCAGTGGCGCGGCGGCCCCCTTTGTCGAGCCGCAGACCCGGGAGTCGACCGGTCTGACCCGGCTCTGGCGGGAGTCCGTGGCC
>JAMOAX010000175.1:0-4854 GCA_039908555.1 Magnetococcus sp. DMHC-8 | reverse complement strand
GTAACCTTTTCGACGGGGGATTACCAATGGCCGACATGGGGGCGCCTCCTGTTTCGGTCAGCGGGGGCGCCTGGTGCGCGCCGCGTTGCCCGTGGATGACTGGACAGGGGAGAGAGCGACAATGGCTGACGGGCAAACACCGATGACCTATCGGGCAGCAGGAGTGGATATTGACGCCGGCAACCGGGTGGTCGATTTGATCCGCGCCGCTGTGGCCTCCACCCACCGCCCGGAGGTCTCCTCCGAGCTGGGCGGCTTCGGCGCCCTGTTTCATCCCGACTGGAAAAAGTATACCGACCCCGTGCTGGTCTCTGCCACCGATGGAGTCGGCACCAAGCTGAAACTGGCCTTTCTGACCGGTCGCCTGGACACGGTGGGGATCGATCTGGTGGCCATGTCGGTCAACGATCTGGTGGTGCAGGGGGCAGAACCACTGTTTTTCCTGGATTATTTTGCCACCGGCCGCCTGCGGCCGGAGGATGCCGCCACCGTCATTCAGGGCATTGCCGCCGGCTGCCGGCAGGCGGGTTGTGCCCTGGTCGGCGGCGAAACGGCGGAGATGCCCGGTTTTTACCCGGATGGCGAGTTTGATCTGGCCGGTTTTGCGGTGGG
The DNA here is from genome assembly GCA_039908555.1 of Magnetococcus sp. DMHC-8. GTDB lineage: Bacteria > Pseudomonadota > Magnetococcia > Magnetococcales > Magnetaquicoccaceae > Magnetaquicoccus. The sequence continues at coordinate 4,242 of JAMOAX010000175.1, read as the reverse complement.
CATGGTCGAAAAGAGCGCCATCATTGACGGGCGGACCATCGTGCCCGGGGACGCGGTCATCGGGCTGGCCTCTTCCGGTCCCCATTCCAACGGGTATTCGTTGATTCGCAAGCTGGTGCTGGGGGAGGGGGGCCCCGGTCTGGAGAGCCCTTTTGCAGACAAAACCCTGGGGGAGGTGTTGCTGACCCCCACCCGCATCTATGTGCGTCCCCTGCTGGCGTTGTTCCGGCAGCAACCGGTCAAGGGGTTGGTGCACATTACCGGCGGCGGCTTCTGGGAAAACATTCCCCGCATCCTGCCGGCCGGCGTGGGGGTGGCGCTGGACAAACGGACCTGGCCGCGACCCGCGATATTCGAGCTGTTGCAATCCCTGGGTCGCATTGACGAGACCGAAATGTTGCGCACCTTCAATTGCGGGCTGGGCATGATCGTCATTGTGGCCGAAGAGACCGTCGAGGCGGCCCTGGCGCAGTTGCGGCAGGCGGGCGAGCAGGCCTGGCAGGTCGGACGGGTGGTGGCACGTCGCGCCGACACCGAACCGGTCGTGCACATTCATGGGTGAAACCGCATCATGACAGGGACAGGCGCGCCGCCTCGCAAGGTACTCATTGTGGACGACCATCCCCCCTCTGTTGTCCTGCTGCAAAGCATGCTGGAGGGGGTGTGCGACTGTGCGGTTGCCACCAGCGGGCAGGATGCCCTGATGCTGTTCCAACAGGCGCAGACGGATGGCGACCCTTTCGATGTGGTCCTGCTCGACATTTTCATGCCGGATCTGGACGGGATCGAGACCTTGAAACGGCTCAGAAAACTGGAAATGTCCCACCGGGAGGTGCAACTGTTTGGCCGGCAGACGGGGCTGACGCGCATCATCATGCAAACCATTTCCGACAATCCGCAAGATTTTCTGGACGCCTACCTGGAGGGCCGCTGCAACGGTTATATCCAGAAGCCCTACTCCCGGGAAGAGATCATTGCCAAGGTGTGCGCCACCGGGGCGGTGGTCTGATGGACAGTCGGGCCGGGTTCGTTGGTCTCCTGCACTGTGGGAAGAGGTGAGCCATGCATGCCGATACCGTTCGACCGCCACTGCGCCTGGCCGTTCTGATCTCCGGGGGCGGCAGCAATCTGCAGGCCCTGATCGACGGGTGTGCCACCGGCCTGATTCCCGGTCGCATTGTCCTGGTGGTCAGCAACAATCCCGACGCCTTCGGGGTGGAGCGGGCCAGGCGCCAGCAGATTCCTGTGCACATTATCGATCACCGGTTGTTTGCGACCCGGTCCGTCTTTGACCAGGTCCTGGCCCGCACGCTGGACGAGTCGGGAGCGGAGTTGATCTGCCTGGCGGGTTTCATGCGGGTGTTGACTGCCGACTTTGTCCACTATTATGCCGGGCGCCTGATCAACATTCACCCGGCCCTGTTGCCGGCCTTTCCCGGCATTCATGTGCAACAGCAGGCCATCGATGCCGGGGTGCGTTTTTCCGGTGCCACGGTCCACTTTGTCGTGCCGGAGGTGGATGCCGGTCCCATCATTGCCCAGGCGGTGGTGCCGGTGCTGGCCGACGATACCCACGAGACCCTGGCGGCGCGCATCCTGCGTCAGGAGCATCGCCTCTATCCGCTGGTGGTACGCTGGTTTGCCCAGGACCGGGTCCGTCTGGAGGGCGCCCGGGTGCGCATTCTGGACGGCGAGGAGGATGACCGGCAGGCGCTGCTCAACCCGTTGGAGTCTCACCTCCACACACCATAGGGAACGGCACCTCCCATGACCATCGCTGCTCTGCAATTGGCCGGATATCTGGCCACGGGACTCATGGCGGGTGTACTGGCCGGCCTGTTCGGGGTGGGTGGCGGGATTGTCATTGTCCCGGCCTTGCTGTTCCTGTTTCACCTGGATGGGATCAATCCGGTCATCTCCATGCAGTTGGCCGCCGGCACCTCCCTGGCCACCATCATTTTTACCAGCCTGTCGGCGGCCTGGAGCCACCATCAGCGGGGCAGTGTCCACTGGTTGATGGTGCGTCGCTATACCCCCGGCATGGTGCTGGGGGTCTGGCTGGGGGCACAACTGGCCGCCATGGTGGACGGGGAGCTGTTGCGCATCCTGTTCGGCCTGTTTGAGATGGCCATCGGTGTGCGGATGATCCGCACCGACCCGGTCCGCCCGGGCCGGCAGGACGGGCCCGCCCCCTCTGCGGGACAGCGGGTGACGGTCGTCGCCCTGATTGCCATGGCCATCGGCACCTTGAGTACCCTGTTTGGCATTGGCGGTGGCACCATGCTGGTGCCTGCCCTGACCCTGCTGTCCGGCCTGACCATCCATCAGGCGATTGGCACCTCGTCGGCCATCGGTGCCGTCCTGGCCCTGGTGGGCACCACCGGCATGATCCAGTCGGGCTGGGAAAATGCCGCCCTGCCGCCGGACACCCTGGGTTTCGTGGTGCCCCTGGCCGGCCTGGGGGTGATCGTCGGCACCCTGATCACCGCACCCATCGGCGTCAGGCTGGCCCACCTCACCGAACCCCAGTTGCTGAAGAAGGGGTTTGGCGGTCTGCTGCTGTTGGTGGGCATAAAACTGCTCTGGCAATGAATCGATGAGGGATGATTTGTCATGTTTTTGAACCGTTCACAGGTGTTGGAGGCACTCCATTCCGGATTCGCGGGGCGGCGCGTCCTGGTGGTGGGTGATCTCATGCTGGATCGTTATCTGTGGGGTGAGGTATCGCGCATCTCTCCCGAGGCCCCCGTGCCGGTGGTGCGGGTGATGCGGGAGACGGACAACGGCGGGGGGGCCGCCAATGTGGCTCTCAACCTGGCCAGCCTGGGCCTGCACACCATTCTGGTGGGCTGGACCGGTGCCGATGCGGAGGGGCACCGCCTGCGGGAACTGTTGCAACAGGCGGGGATCGACACCCGGGGCATACAGGCCGAGCCGGGGCGTCCCACCATCACCAAGACCCGCATCATCGGCGGTCATCAGCAAATGTTGCGCCTGGACCGGGAAGAGACCCGGGCCGTGGACTCTCACACCCTGACCCTCTGTCTGGCGCGGGCCCGGCGTTGTCTCAGGCAGCGGATTGTCCCCCATGCCCTGGTGTTGTCCGACTATGGCAAGGGCATGTTGACCGAAGAGGTGTGTCAATCCCTGATCCAGGCGGCGCGGTTGGCCGGCATTCCGGTGCTGGTGGACCCCAAGGGGATGGATTATCGCAAATACCGGGGAGCCACCGCGATCACGCCGAACCGGCGTGAACTGACCGAGGCGGTGGCCGCCCAGGAGCAGACGATGATTCCCGGTGATGATCTCAACCGGTTGCTGACCGCCGGCGAGCGGTTGCGGTCGACCCTGGCGGTTGAACTGCTGGCCGTCACCCTGAGCGAGCAGGGCATTGCCCTGCTGGCGGCGGAGCAGAGCCCGCGTCGCATTCCCGCCATGGCCCGGGAGGTGTATGACGTCTCCGGTGCGGGAGATACGGTGATCGGCACCCTGACGGCCGGTCTGGCCGCCGGTCTGGCCCCCATGGATGCCCTGCATCTGGCCAATCTGGCGGCCGGGGTGGTGGTGGGCAAGGTGGGCACCACCCCGGTCGCCCGGGTGGAACTGCTGGCGGCCATCTCCAGCCAGGAACACCTGGAACAATCGGACAAGGTGGTCGAGCTGGATGAGGCGGTACACCGGGTGGCCCAGTGGCGGCAGAGGGGTGAGCCGATCGTCTTTACCAACGGCTGTTTTGACCTGCTCCATGCCGGGCACGTCACCTATCTGGAACGGGCGCGGCAGTTGGGAAGGCGGCTGGTGGTGGGACTCAACACCGACCGTTCGGTGCGGGCCCTGAAGGGCCCGACCCGTCCCATCATCCACGAAACGGACCGGGCGCGGGTTCTGGCCGCCATGGCTGCGGTGGATCTGGTCGTCCTGTTCGACGAGGCGACCCCCCTGACGCTGATTCGCGCCCTGCAACCGGACATCCTGGCCAAGGGGGCCGATTACAGCGAAGATCAGGTGGTGGGTGGCGCGGAGGTCAAGGGGTGGGGCGGTCGGGTGGCCCTGGTGCCCCTGGTGGCAGGCCGCAGCTCCAGCCGCATCGTGGAGCGCATTCAGGGCGGGTAGGTGGGGGCAAGGAAGGGATCGCGGGTCCAGGGGGGTCACCCCCCTGGCGGGTCCAGGGCAGCGCCCTGGGACTTTGCCGTTGCTGTTGCCGTTGTTTTTCAAAGAAGCCGCAGCCGCTTTTTGCTGCGG
>JAMOAX010000034.1:0-23340 GCA_039908555.1 Magnetococcus sp. DMHC-8 | reverse complement strand
AGCAAAAAGCGGCTGCGGCTCCTTTGAAAAACAACGGCAACAGCAACGGCAAAGTCCCAGGGCGCTGCCCTGGACCCGCCAGGGGGGTGACCCCCCTGGACCCGCAATCGTTCTGAATGGCTGTCAGGCCGCCCCGCCCGCCGACTCCATCAACTGGCGCAAACTTTTGGAAAAACTGTCCAGTTTTTGCTGTGTCAACTTCAATCCGTACAGATCCCGCACATAAAACACATCCACCGCCCGTTCGCCATAAGTGGCAATCTTGGCGGTCCGGATCTGGATGCCATGCAACTCCATCTCCCGGGTGATCGTAAACAGCAACCCCACCCGATCCAGGGAGGTGATCTCCAGGATGGTAAAGGTCTCCACGGTGTCATCCACATCGATGGCAAACGGCACGTGAAAAGTGCGCTGCCGCCGCAGATCCGCCTCGTTGGGAGTCAACACCGGCTGCGGCCGGACCGGGTCCAACAAAAACTGGGTCAAACGCTGCTCCAGACGCTGCATCTGCATGCGGTTTTCCAGGACCTTGCCCACCGAGTTTTGCACCACAAAAAAATCCAGCGCCATCCCGTCCTTGGTGGTGACAATATCGGCAGACAGGATATTGACGCCCTCCATCGCCAACGCGCCGGAAATCCGTGACATCAATCCGGATTGATCAGGCGTATAGACGAGCAGTTCGGTGGTGTCCGATACCGGACTGGCCAGGAAAAGAATGGCCAGGGCACTCTCTTCCCGACCGATCAATGCCTCCGCATGCCGGGCAATGGTGGCCGCCTCATAATGGAGAAAATAGTTTTCATCGAAGCGGTCCAGATGGGCACGGATGCGGGCTGGCGCGACCGCCTTGCCCGCCATCAGCGCCAGCACGGTCTGTTTTTGCGCCTCGGCCTGTTGTTCCATTTCGTCGGGCTGGAAGGCGCCCCGCTTCAGAGCGCTCAGGGTCAGATTGTACAGGCGGCGCAGCAACTCGGCCTTCCACAGGCTCCAGGCATTGGGGCCGACCGCCCGGATGTCCGCCACCGTCAGCAGCAACAAAAACTCCAGACGCCGCTGCGTCCCCACCTGCCGGGCAAAACTTTGAATGGTGTTCGGGTCGGAAATGTCCCGCCGGAAGGCCGTCCGGGAGAGATCCAGATGCCGCCCCACCAGCCAGCAAACCATGCTGGTCTCCGCCTCGGTCAGGCCCAGCCGCAGACAGACCTGCCGGGCAATCAGGGCCCCTTTCAACTGGTGATCCCCGCCGCGCCCTTTGGCAATATCATGCAGCAGCACAGCCAGATACAGCATGATCGAACCCCGTTCATAATAGTCCAGTTGCCCCATCAGGGCCGTGCAGATGGGCAACTCCGCACTGAACTGCCCGGACTTGATGTGCCGCAGGGCCTCTACGGCCCGCATGGTATGTTCGTCCACCGTATAGATGTGGAACAGGTCATGCTGGGGTTGCCCGATGATGCGACCAAACTCCGGCAAAAACCGCTCCAGCACTCCACAGACGCTCATGCGCCGCAACACCCAGGCCACCGCCCGCTCGCCGTTGAGCATCTTGATGAACAGGGCCGCCACCTCTGCATCCTTGCGAAAGGCCCGATCAATCAACCCCAGATCCCGCACCACCAGGCGCAGGGTATCCGGATGGATGGATTTCAGGTGCCGCTGGGCCACTTCGAACAGCCTCATCAGGCGCACAGGCTCCTGGCGAAAAGCCTCCGGGTCGACCACCACCACCTTGTCTCCGTGCAGTTGAAAGCAATCCTCCAGCGGACGGCGATGCCACCAGTACAGCGAGCGATACTCCTCCTGATACTTGCGCAGGAAGATCCAGGAAAGATTGCTTACCTGCCGGCTGACCTGATAATAACGGCGCATGAACTGCTCCACACTCCGCATCCCGGCCCGGTCCTTGTAGCCGAATTCTGCTGCAATATTGATTTGATGCTGAAAAGTCAGCCGATCATCCCGCCGGCCGGCCCGATAGTGCAGGGCGTTGCGCACCCGCTTCAGGAAGGATTGACAACGGATGAAGGTGCGATACTCCTCCTCGGTGATCAGCCCCTTGGGAATCAGGTCCCGCACTTTTTGCACCTGATGCCGGTATTTGGAAATCCAGGAAAATGTCTGCAAATCCCGCAAACCACCCGGATTCTCTTTGACGTTGGGTTCCAGATAGAACAGTGAATTGCCAAACCGCTCGTGTCGTTTGGTCTGTTCCACCAGTTTGGCACGCAGGAAGGCCTCCGGCCCCCGCTCCAAAACCTTGGCGAACAGGGTGTCATGGTAGGCGGCAAAGAGGGTTTTGTCACCGCTCAAGAAGCGGGATTCCAGCATGGATGTACGGATTTCCACGTTTTGGCGCGCCAGTTGCACGCACTCTTGCACGGTCCGCACCGCATGCCCCACATCCAGTCCCATGTCCCACAGGCAGTAGAGCATTTGCTCCACCCGCCGGGAAAGTGGGTCCTGTGGTTCGTCCGGTGGCGCCGGGGCAGACGAAGCGACCGCCCCCCGGGCAGGCCGGGCGGGAGCTGCTGCGGCCTTCTTCCGGGAACGGGTCAAGGCCAGCTCGTTCGGCAGCAAAAACAGCAGGTCGATGTCCGAGTAGGGGGCCAGCTCACCACGTCCATAACCACCCGTGGCCACCACGCTGAAGGTGGACTGGCCATCGTCCCGGCCATCGTGCACAAACAGATAGAGACGATGCAACAGCACATCCATCAAATGGGCATGGCCCTGGGTGACATGGTAGCCCGATGCCCCGTCCAGATGGTTTTGATGCAGTCGCTCCCGACCAGCCGCCAGGGCGTTCTGCAAAAGGCCCAGAAAGACCTTGCGCCGCTCCGCCCCCTCCTGCCCGACCGTCCCGTCGGGCCCGGATATGACCGGTTGACCGCCGGCCGGACGAAACAAGGTGGCCAATTCCCCATCCAGGGCATCGGCATCAAGGATGTCTGTTTTTTTGAAAATTCGCACGCAAGTTCCAGCAAAATATAGATGTTTGCGGTACAATAGAGCCTGTGACCGCAAGGCCGGGAGTGGATATGGGAGGCTCACCCACAACGATCAATGTTCAGTAACCTTGATGGCGCGACCGTTTACATGGTAACTTCCCCGGGTTGGCGGTGTGCCGGGACCCGGCCGCCATACCGGAGCACGCGCACAGTATCGATACCAACGGGCCACCGACCCACGGCAACCAGGGCGGGCCCGTGCCAGACACACCGGATACTCGGCAGCAGGTATTTTTTGGGGCAACACAACTCATGTTCAGCAAATTGCTAGGAATATTCTCCACCGATATGGCCATCGACCTGGGTACCGCCAATACCCTGGTCTATGTCCGCGGCAAGGGTATTGTGCTGTCGGAACCGTCGGTGGTGGCCATCCATGAAAATTCCCGGGGGGTCCGCAAGGTGCTGGCCGTCGGCAATGAGGCCAAACGCATGTTAGGCCGCACGCCGGGCAACATCAAGGCCATTCGACCCATGCGCGACGGCGTCATCGCCGATTTGACCATCACCGAGGCCATGCTGAAACACTTTATCACCCGGGTGCACCGGCGCCGCCTCTTCTACTCCCCCCGCATCATCGTCTGCGTTCCTTGCGGGGCCACGCCGGTGGAACGACACGCCATCCGGGTCTCTGCCGACAATGCCGGTGCCCGGGAGGTCTACCTGATCGAGGAACCCATGGCCGCCGCCATCGGGGCCGGGTTGCCCGTCACCACGGCCAGCGGCTCCATGGTGATCGACATCGGGGGCGGCACCACCGAAATTGCCATCCTCTCTCTGGGCGGCATCGTCTACTCCCGCTCGTTGCGGATCGGGGGCGACAAGATGGACGAGGCCATCATCACCCACGTGCGCCGCAAATATTCCCTGATGATCGGCGAAGGCACCGCCGAAAACATCAAGATTCAGATCGGTTCCGCCATCCCCCTGCCGGACCACATGGAGGTGGGCGTCAAGGGGCGGGATATGGTCCACGGTGTCCCCCGACACCAGGTCATCACCAACCCGGAGGTGATGGAGGCCATGTCCGAACCCATCGGCGCCATTCTGGACGGGGTGCGGGTCGCCCTGGAACAGATCCCCCCGGAACTGGCCGCCGACATCGTCGACAGAGGCATCGTCATGACCGGCGGTGGGGCCCTGGTGCGGGGCCTGGACAAGTTGCTGACCCAACAGACCGGCCTGCCGGTCATCGTCGCCGATGATCCCCTCTCCTGCGTTGCCCTGGGTTCCGGCCGGGCACTGGAAGAGTTGGATGCCATGTCCGACATCCTGATGGATCGCTGACCATGGCCCGCCCCCTGCCTCTCCATCTCCCTCTCGATCCCCTTTTCTCCCCGCGCGACCGGAGCGGGGCGCGTCGGATCGCGCCATGATCGTGTTGAGGCAACAGTCCCGTCAACTCCTGCTGGCCTCCCTGGCCCTGCTGGTGGCACTGCTGCTGCTCACCCTCTCCCCGACCATCGCCGCCAACTCCCTGCTGGGTCATGGTCGGGAGGTGCTCCAGGAGCTGGTACTGGATGGCGTCGGTCCCCTGCTCCGTCTCTTCCAGACCCCGATTGCCGCCTCCCACAGCGTCTACGAACGCATCCAGGGGTGGCAGCATATCGAACAGGAAAACCGTAAACTCAAAATGGAACTGGATCGCCTCAGCTCCCTGAGCGTCCAGGTGGAGGAGCTCTCCCTGGAAAACCAGCGGCTGCGCATGCTGCTGGGCATGCGTCCCAGCACCTCCTCCCAGGAGCTGGTGGCACGCATCATCGGCAACTCCTCCTCGGCCTTTGCCCGTTCCTTCCTCGTCGATGCCGGCCAGGAGGAGGGCGTCACGGCAGATGCCACGGCATTGGGCATCACGACCCAGTCGGGGGGCGGCCTGCTGGGGCGGGTGGTCCAGACCTCCCAGCATACCGCGTTGGTCCTGACCCTGCCCGACTTCAACTCCCGGGTACCGGTGCTGGTCCAACGTTCCCGCGTGCGCGCCATCGTCTCGGGACGCAACAAGCCGCTCCTGGAAATGGAGTTTGTCCCCAAAGGGGCCGATATTCGTCCCGGTGATCTGGTGGTCACCTCCGGTGTCGGCGGCATCTTTCCCAAAGGCATACCGGTCGGTCGCATCCAGACCATCGCCGCCACGGAAGAGACCGGTCTGTTCCATCAGATCAGCGTGCAACCGGTCATCGATTTTGATCGCGTCGAAGAGGTGCGACTGCTCCTGCAAACCTCTCCCGACGATGCACCGGGCAACCACCTGGCCGAACAGGCCACCACACCCAAAACCGCGGCACGGCGCTTCTCAACCCAGAAAATACATACGGCAGATCGGCCTACCCAACACGAGACAGGTGGACAACAGGGCACCGGCATCCATGTGACACAACGCTGAACCCGTTTTTTCGCCACCATCCGGAGCGAGTGACCGTGATTGCTTCCCTGATTATTGCCTGGATACCCGCAATGACCCTCATACTGGCGGTCGGTGTTCAGGAAATGGTCATCCCCCTGGAGGCCTGGTCCGTCTTCCGTCCCGATCTGGTGCTGATCGGCCTGTTTTATTGGCGTCTGTATCGTCCCGACCGCTGCACCATTCCCCTGGTGTTTGCCATCGGCGTCCTGGTGGATACCCTCAGCGGCACTCTGCTCGGTCTGAACGCCTTTTCCAAAACCCTGCTGGTGGTGCTCATCGGTCGCTTTGGCCGGCGCTTGCGCTCGGCAGAGTTCGTGCATCTGCTGGTCGGCATTCTCCTCGCCGCCCTGCTGGAAGCCGCCATTCAGACGCTCCTGATGAGCCTCCTGAAGGGATTTTATGGCCGATGGCCCCTGATCCTGGGGCGACCACTGGCCACCTTGCTGATCGCACCGCTCTGGTTTTCCCTGCTGATCTATATCCACCACTGGTGGCTGGAAGAGGGGTGAAACAGACGACAGGCTGACATCGGATACCGCCATGCTGGAAGATCAACCGAAAACCTTTCAAGTGGATGCCCGCCGTCGTCTGTTGCTGCTGGGCGGTGGGCTCGGTCTGCTGTTCTCCGCCCTGACCGGCCGGCTGTTCTATTTGCAGCTCCTCAAAAGCGGCACCTACCGGGACATGGCCGATGACAATCGCATCAGCCTGCAACTGCTCTCCGCCTCCCGGGGACGCATCTTCGACCGGAACGGTCGTTTGCTGGTGGAAAACAATCCCGACTATCAACTGGTCGTCATTCCGGAACTGGCCAGCCAGCGGTTGCGCCAGACGGTCAAAGAGCAGAGCGGTCTGCCCGGTCTGCTGGCGTTGTTGAGACCGCTGCTGCAACTGGAAGACAAAGAGATCCAGACCATCCTGAAACAGGCCAGCCGACAACGGGCCTTCCTGCCGCTGATCATCAAGACCCATCTGACCTGGGAAGAGTTGAGCCTGGTGGAGACCCGCATCCACGCCCTGCCGGGGGTGACCATCGAGGTCCAGCCGTCACGCCATTATCTCATGGGCAACCTGGCCTCCCACGCCATTGGCTACATGGGCGAAGTGACGGAGGCCGACCATACCCGCTTTCCGGACATCGACTTTCGCCCGGGGGACCTGCTGGGCAAATCCGGTGTGGAACGGGCCATGGAGTCCCGACTACGGGGGATGGATGGACTGCGGGAAATAGAGGTCAATGCCTATGGCCGCCAGGTGCGGGAGTTGCGGCGCACCGCACCCCGACCCGGCCAGGACCTGCAGATGACCCTGGACATGGACTTGCAGCGAGAGGCGGAACGGGCTCTGGCCGAATCCGCCGGTGGCACGGGCGCTCTGGTGGTCATGCGTCCCCACTCCGGTGAATTGCTGGTGATGGCCAGCCAACCCACCTTCGATCCCAACAAGTTTGTCAACGGTTTCCAGCCGGACGAATGGAAACAACTCGTCCAGAATCCCAACCGTCCCCTGACCAACAAGGCGATCCAGGGCCAGTATCCCCCCGGTTCCACCTTCAAGATGGTGGTGGTGCTGGCTGCCCTGAAGCTGGGCAAACTCAGCGAGACCGATGTGGTCTTTTGTCCCGGTTACACCACCCGACAGGATCACCGCTTTTACTGCTGGAAGGTGGGCGGCCACGGTTCGATCTCCCTCACCCAGGCCATTGCCCAATCCTGCGACGTATTTTTTTACGAACTGGCCGACCGGGTCGGCATCGATGCCATGCATCACCAGGCCCTGCGCCTGGGGTTGGGCACCCTGACGGGCATCGGTCTGGAGGGGGAACGGGCGGGACTGATCCCGTCACGCCAGTGGAAACGCACGGTCCACAAGGCCGGCTGGTATCCCGGCGAAACCCTGATCACAGCCATCGGGCAGGGCTATGTGCTCTCCACCCCGATGCAGTTGGCCGTCATGATCTCGGCCATTGCCAACGGCGGGGCCGTTTATCGTCCCTTTCTGGTCAGGCCGGAGGAAGAGCGCGGGGGCGAGACCATCCGCCCGGCCAGGGGTGCGACGGAACAAAAGGCCGCCCATCCGACCGGACCGGCCCCCCTCTGGCACAACCATTTCCGGGCGGACCATCTGGCCCTGATCCATCGCGGTCTGGAAGAGGTGGTGCACGGTGCCCTGGGAACGGCCCGCACGGCCAAACTGGAAGGGGTTCGCATGGCCGGCAAGACCGGTACGTCCCAGGTGGCCCGGCATCGCCGCACCCAAAGCGGCGCACTGATCAAGACCACCACACGACGCCTCAAAGACCACGCCATGTATGTTGCCTATGCCCCCGTCCAGCAACCGGAAATTGCCGTCTCGGTCATCGTGGAGCATGGGGGGGGCGGTGGCTCCAATGCGGCCCCGGTTGCCAAACGGGTCATGGATCTTTACTTTGCCAAGCAAAGAGGGGACCCCATGCCGCCCCTGACCGCACCCAACACCCCACCGCCCGATCCCGATCCGGACAGTCAATCAGAACAGGGAGAAGCAGAGGAGACCGGCGAGGAATGAAACACACAGAGAGCACACAGCCGGTTGTTGCTCATGCGCTGCCTGCATACGCCGCAGGCGGGCGGGCGACCCTTGGCCCCCGACCGGCGCCGGCGTTGGCCGGGCGCCATCCCCGGACCTCTGACCACGCCGACCGGCAGGCCAGACAACCATGAGCCCGGCCATCACCCAGCACCACCCGGAGATGGAACCGCCCATCCGACCAGCGGACCCGGACCCAAAGGCACGCAACACGCCGGTCGGAGGCCTGTTGAGCATCGACGGCACCACCACGCTGGGCTGGCGAGAACGGTGGCAACGCTTTCCCTGGAGCCTGCTGCTCCTGCTGATCATCACAACGGTGATCGGCATGGTGGTGCTCTACTCGGCGGTCGGTGGCCGTGCCGGCTCCCAGGAAGCCGGCCATGTTCCTCATCTGTTGCGCCAGGCAGGACGATTCGGCATCGGCCTGGCGCTCCTGTTGGTGGTCGCCTTGGCGGGCAGTGAACGCCTCTACCGGCGCTATGCCTACGTGGCCTATGGCATCGCCCTGGCCCTGCTGGTGGCCGTCTTTTTCGTCGGCAGCGTCAGCATGGGGGCACGGCGCTGGCTGGACCTGGGCTTTCTGCGCATCCAGCCATCGGAATTGATGAAGGTCACCCTGGTGTTGGCCCTGGCGCGCTACTACCATGACCGGGCGGTCGTGGTCGGTTTTGGCTGGCGCGATCTGGGCATCCCGCTGCTGCTGGTCATCATGCCCCTGCTCCTCATCCTGAAACAGCCGGACCTGGGCACGGCCATCATCATCGCCACAATCGGCATGATGGTGATCGTCGTGGCCGGTCTCTCCTGGAAAATGATCCTGTTGTCAATCGGCCTCCTGGCGTCCGGCCTGCCCGTTGCCTGGAATGCCCTGCATGAATATCAGCGACAACGGGTCTACACCCTCTTTTTTCCCGAACGGGACCCCCTGGGCTCGGGTTACCATATCATCCAATCCAAGATTGCCGTGGGCTCGGGCGGCTTTCTGGGCAAAGGATTCCTGGCAGGCAGCCAGAGTCATCTCGATTTTCTCCCGGAACGCCATACCGACTTCATCTTTTCCGTGCTGGCCGAAGAGTGGGGTTTTGTGGGGTGTGTCACCCTGATGGCGCTCTACATCCTGATCACGGCCCGGGGCCTGCTCATTGCCGGCCTCTCCCACCACCGTTTCGGCCTGTTGACGGCGGTGGGCTGCACCTCCCTGTTCGCCTTCCAGGTCATCATCAACATCGGCATGGTGATCGGCCTGCTGCCGGTGGTGGGCATTCCGTTGCCGCTGGTCAGCTATGGGGGCAGTTCCCTGATCACTCTGCTGTTTGCCATGGGCCTGATTGCCCATGTCGGTATATATTCCAAGCACCACGGTCGGACCATATAGCGGACAACGGGAGGCATGACAATGAAATTGTCGGAATTGGCTGTACAACTGGGGCTGGCCCACCCCGATCATGACCCGGTGTTTACCGGTGTCGCACCGCTGCAAGAGGCGGGGCCGACGGATCTCTCCTTCATCAGCGAGCGCAAATGGCTGGACCGGGTGGCGGCCGGCGACTGCACGGCGGCTGCCTTCCTGCTCCCCCCCGGCTTGGCCCCGCTGCTGGCCGATCACCATCCCCGACTCGTCACCCCAACCCCGGCCTTGCATATTGCCCAGGCCGCCACCCTGCTGGGGCACCCGACCCTGTCGATCCAGGGCATCCATCCCACCGCCTGCATCGACCCCACCGCCCGACTCGGCCCGGGGGTGGCGATCGGCCCCCATGCGGTGATCGAGGCCGAGGTGGTCGTCGGCGCCGAGACGGTCATCCACGCCGGGGCGATCATCCACGCACGTTGCACCATCGGGGCGCGTTGTATCATCGGCAGCCATTGCGTGATCGGTTTTGACGGTTTTGGCTATGAATTTGCCGCCGGACGGCACCAAAAGATTCCCCATCTGGGGAGCGTCCAGATCGAGGATGAGGTGGAGATCGGCGCCGGCACGACCATTGATCGGGGTCGTTTTGGCGCCACCCGCATCGGCACCGGCACCAAAATCGACAACCTGGTGCAGATTGCCCACAATGTGGAGATCGGCCGCCACTGCCTGATTGTTTCCCAGGTGGGGATCGCCGGCTCCTGCCGGATCGAGGACGGGGCGATCCTGGCCGGGCAGGCAGGGCTGGTGCCCCACATCACCATCGGCCGGGGGGCACGGGTGGGTGCCTCCACCGGGGTGGCCGGCAGCGTCCCGGCCGGCAGCACCTGGTCCGGCTGGTGGGGACAGCCCCACCGGGACAACCTGGCCCAATTGGCTGCCATCCGGGGCCTGCCCGCCTTCATGAAAAAAGTCCAGGAGTTTATGAAAAAATGGGAAAACAGCGAGACATGACAGGCCGATCCGGGCCTTGATCATGTATCAGGGGTCCAGGGGGATTATCCCCCTGGCGGGTCCAGGGCAGAGCCCTGGGATTTTGCTGTTGCTGTTGTTGTTGCTGTTGATTTTAAAGGAAAGCTGAAGCCGGTTTTGCTTCAGCGTCCTTGACATGCGCCGCAGGCGGGCTGGCGAGTTTTGATGCCCTGTTGGCCGAAACGATGGTCAAGGCCGTCCGGCAGAGTGTCTGGTCCCGCCAGTCTGCCTGCGGCGCATCCTGAAAAAGCCGCAGCAAAAAGCCGCTGCGGCTCTTCTGAAAAGCAACAGCATCTGCCTGCGGCGCATGCTGAAAAGCAACAGCAAAGTCCCAGGGCTCTGCCCTGGACCCGCCAGGGGGGTGACCCCCCTGGACCCACAATACTACGCATCCCGAGTTGGGTGCGGTTGCAGTGGGATGCCGAAATGGGCGATTGTTCACACCAGATCACACGAAAAATCGGCCCGATGCGTCAGGCAGGGAATGCGCCGCCGGCTCTGTTCGACACGCTCCGGCTGCAACTCGGCCATCACAAACCCCGTCCCCTCCGGACACCGGGCGATGACATGCCCCCAGGGTTCGACGATCAGCGAATGGCCGAAGGTCCGCCGCCCGTTGGCATGTTCACCCCCCTGTCCGGCCGCCAGGACATAGGCAAAATTTTCAATGGCCCGCGCCCGCAACAAAACCTCCCAGTGGTCCCGACCGGTGGTCTCCGTGAAGGCCGCCGGCACGGTCAGAATCGTGGCCCCGGCCAGCGCCAGGTCGCGAAACAGTTCGGGAAAGCGCAGATCATAACAGATGGTCAACCCCAGCCCGCCGAAGGGGGTTTCCACCACCACCGCCCGCCGCCCCGCCACCACCCGGTCCGACTCCCGGTAGGGCCGTTCACCCCCCAGATCCACGTCAAACAAATGGATCTTGTCATAACGCCCCCGCACCCGCCCCGCCTCATCCACGACAAAACAGGTGTTGGTCATCCGGTCCGAATCGGCCACCCGCAACGGAATGGAACCGCCGACGATCCAGACCCGATGGCGACGGGCAAACGCCTGCAGGAACGAGAGGCTGGGGCTGTCATCCAGCTCTTCCCGGTGGCGGGATTTTTCCTCATCCGTGCGCCCCATGAACGAAAAATTTTCCGGCAGAACCAGCAAACCGGCCCCCTGGGCCACGGCCAGAGCCATCCACCGCCCGGCCTCGGCCAGATTGGCGGCCCGGTCGGTCGACGAACACATCTGGATGACCGCCGCCCGCATCACGGTCACCCTGCCAGCAATCTGTCCAGTTTGCCTTCGGCTTCCAGTTGATGGAGATCGTCGCACCCCCCCACATGCTGACCGTTGATAAAAATTTGCGGCACCGTCCGCCGGCCACCCGACCTGGCGGTCATCTCATCACGACGCTCCGGATGGTCGGTGAGATTGATCTCCTGAAAGGTCACCTGTTTTTTGGTCAATAACGCCTTGGCCCGAATGCAAAAGGGGCAGACGGTGGTCGAATAGAGGATGACTTCAGCCATTATACGCTCCTGTGATCGGATAACATTGTCTCGGTGAATGGGTCTTCCGAACCCGTTGGCTGCCCGTAATGCACAGCCGCCAGACAGGCGACCGCCACCCGCCGGGCGCCCGCCTTTTTTAAAGCATGCACCGCCGCACCGATGGTCGCGCCGGTGGTAAAGACATCATCCACCAGCAACACCGCACGGCCCTGTACCGCCGCTCTCTCCGCACGAAACGCGCCACGCACATTGGCGGCCCGCTGCAAGGCGTTGAGATGGGTCTGCGGGGCGGTCCGCCTGACCCGATGCAAAGCGCCGGTCCGCAGGGGCACTCCCAGAAAACCGGCCAGCACCCGGGCCAACAAGGCCGATTGATTGTAACGACGGGCGATCAGACGCCAGGGATGCAACGGCACCGGTACCAACAGGTCCGGGGACTCCCAGGTCAGTTCCCTCGCCAACCGCTGCCAGGCCAGCCATCCCAACAGGCGCGACCACTCGGAGTGATCCGCAAATTTGAGACCAACCACCCATTGGGCAATCTGCCCCTCGTAATAATAGGCAAAATAGCTGGCATCCGGCGCATGCGCCGGGTCCTGCAGACAGCGGCCACACCCCCGCTGCGCCCCGACCGCCCATCGACCGCAACACAGACAATAATTGTCCGGCTGCTTCGGCAAGGCTTGCAGACAGACCGGGCACAACCGGTCAGGCTGGGCCAGCACCCGCCGGCACGACAGACACTCGGCCGGAAACAAAAGATCCACCAGCCAGGAGCAGCCACGGCTCAACCATCGTTTTGACATGCACCACCCGGAATCAAACGGCACCACACCAGAGTCTACCTCCAAACTTTTGCGCTGGCAATCACCCGTCATTGGCGGTCGTGGGGCGACCAGGCTGATTGAACGGGTGCCAGCCATTCCCTCATCGCCAGATTGCCTGCGGCGCATGCCGAGGGCACCGCAGCAAAAAGCCGCTGCGGCTTTTTTTTAAAATCAACAGCAACCGCAAAACCCCAGGGCGCTGCCCTGGACCCGCCAGGGGAGATAATCTCCCCTGGACCCCATGAAACTTTACCTGTTAGTCTGGGTCTGTCATCCTGGCAGTCTCAATCCGGTCGGGCCACCGGGGCACCACCACGTGCGGAAGGAGGGCAGGAAAGATGTCAGACCAGACGGCACAGGCATACGAACAGCTCATCCACGCCGCCGAACTGGCACGCGACCGGGAGCAGATCGTCGATGTCGACGAGGAGACCGAGCAACTGGTGGTGTTCAAACTGGCGGACCAGCTGTTCGCCATGCCAGGCAGGTATGTGCGCGAATTGATACCCACCGGCGATATTGTTCATGTCCCCGGCACCTCGCCCCTGTTTCTGGGGGTCATCCCGGTCCGTGGCGACATCGTCTCGGTGCTGGACCTGGCCCGCCTGTTGGGCATGCCCCCCTCGACCATCGCCGCAGCGCGCACCCGGTCCGGCCGCATCCTGATGGTGGCCAGAGAAGAGATGAACACCGGCATGCTGGTGGATGCGGTGACCGACATCATCGACGCGCCCGGCAGCGCCATCCAGCCACAACTCTCCACCCTGGACCCGCAACTGGCCCGCCTGGCCGACGGGCAACTGCTGTTCAACGGGCAGCCCACCCCCATCCTGAACGTGGCCAGCCTGTTCCAGACCTTGCAGGAGGCCTGCGCGTGACACCCGCCGCACCCGGTCAGCCCCTCGCCATCCTGGTCTTCCGGATCATGACCACACGCCTGGGCATCGATGCCCGCCAGATTGCCCGGACCACCCGACTCCCTGCACCCCCCGCAACCGCCGGGACGGGGCTCCACTATTTTCACGAACGGGTGCCCTTCGCCATGGCGGTGGAGACCTATCAGGCCCCGGCCATCCTGTACCCCGCCACTGGCCTGGGTGTGACAGGGGGACTGATCGTCGACCAATTGGAACAACTCCAGACCCTGGACAGCCGGTCGATACGCCGTCTGCCCCGCTGGTTGAACCCTCCCCACCGTCCCCATCCCTGCTGGGGCATCGCCATGCAGGATGACGGGCTGATTCTGTTGATGGATCTGGCCAAGGTGCTCTGCCCAGGCCCCTCACTCTCCCAATAAATTGCGCACCGTATCCAGCAGGTTGGTCTGATCAAAGGCACCCTTGACAATATAGGCAGAGGCCCCCACATCGATCCCCCGCCGCTTGTCCTCCTCCTTGTCCCGCGAGGTGACCAGAATGATCGGCGTGTGTTGATACCGGGCGTGCCGCCGCAACTTGCGCGTCAAGGAAAAACCATCCAACAGAGGCATCTCCACGTCGGTCACCACCAGATCAAAGGGGTGCTGATCGGCCTTTTCATACCCCTCCTCACCATTCTCGGCCAGGCTGACCTGATAGCCGGCCTCCTGCAAAATGGCCTGCTCGATCTCGCGGGTGTTGCGGGAATCATCCACCACCAGCACATGTTTGCCACCCTGCCCGCCCGCCGGAACCGCCGTGCGCCGCTCTCCACTCACCCGCTGCTGCATCTGCTTCCACAACAAGCCGCCGTCCAGGACCAGCACGATCTCGTTCTGACCGGAAATCATCATGCCGGAAGCGAAGGGATGGCGGCGCATGAAATATGGCAACGGCTTCAGTACCACCACCTCCTCATCCACCAATCCGTCACACAGCAACCCCCGGCTCTCCTGCCGATTGGCAATGATCAACAGGGTGGACCGTGACCGGACGGGGGTCAGCAACGCAGAGGGAGTAATGCCCAGCACGGTCTGCAACGGCAACACAGGCACCACCTGCTCCCGCAAGCGGATCGCCATGCCACCCGCCACCGGGATCAACGCCTCCTGATCCACCTGCACCACCTCCGTCACAGCCGAACCGGGAATGGCAAACAACAGCCCGGCCACCCGCAACAGCAAAACCCGCACCGTCGCCAGCGTCAAGGGCAAACGGATGACAAAACGGGTGCCCTGACCCACCTCACTGTCGACGCGAATGGAACCCTGCAGGGCCTCGACAATATTTTTTTTGACCACATCCATCCCCACACCCCGCCCGGACAGATCGGTGATGATCGCATGGGTGCTCAAACCCGGATGAAAAATCAGGTCAATCACCTCGGAGCGGGATTGCTGGGCCAGTTGTTCCGCCGTGACCAGATTTTTTTGCAGGGCGGCCGCCTTGAGCCTCTCCAGGTCGATACCACCCCCGTCATCCCGCAATTCGATGGTGACATCGCCGCCCTGGGTCCCGGCCAGTACCTGGATGACGCCATGCGCCGGCTTGCCCACCTGCCGCCGTTGCCCGGGCATCTCGATGCCATGATCCACGGCATTGCGCAGCAGATGGAGAAACACATCCCCCAGTTTTTCCATGATCACCCGGTCCAGACGGGTCTCACCCCCCCGCACCACCAATTCGATCTGCTTGTCACTCGCCTTGGCCAGGTCCCGCACCAACCGGGGAAACATGTCAAACAGGGTGGAAAGCGGCAACAGGCGCATCTCCAGGGTGTGGGCATACAGGGCATCAAAGACCAGATCCAACAGATTGACATCCTCCTTCATCCGGGTCATCGTCCGGTGCAGGTGCGCCTCCAGGGCAGACAGGCGCTTTCCCCCCTTGCGGCGTGCCGCCGTCCCGCACAAGAGATGGGCCTGACGGATCTCCTGCCAACGCTGCTTGATCCGCTTGCGAAAAAAGAGGGACTCTCCCACCGTCTGCAGCAGGCGATCCACCTGGCTGGCATCCATGCGAATGGTGGCATCGCTGCTCCGGCCAATCGGACGAATGGCCAACGTCCGACCGGTCGGCGTCCCGCCCTTCCGCTCATCAGACGGTGGTGTCACCGCCGTGGCAGCCTCCGCCACCGCCCCGGTCACCACCGGCGGCACAGCGGGTACAACCGGTTCGGCAGGCGCCATCGACCCGACGGCGACCTCCACGACCGGAGGCACAGGAACCGCATCCGGCACAGCGTCCACCGTCTCTCCCGGGGGTGCCACCCATTCCCCTTTGGCCATCTGCTCCATGGCCAGACAGAGCGCCTCATCCTCCTGCAATGCCCCCGTCCCACTGGCCACCTGGTCGAGCAGACCCCGAATGGCATCCAGCCCGGCAAACAACAGGTCCGCCACCCGACCCGACCAACCGATGCGCTGCTCACGCAGGGCACCCAACAGATCCTCAATCCTGTGGGCCGTCACCGAGATGGCCGGGAAGCGCATCATGCGCGATGAACCTTTCAGGGTGTGCGCCGCCCGGAACACCCGGTCCATGCTGGGACCCGCGCAAGGCTCCCCCGCCGGTCGCTGCTCCCATTCCAGCAGACACCGATCTATTTCAGCCACATGCTCCTGGGCATCCGCCAGGAAAGAGGCAATAAACTGGGTACGATCCAGGGCCATGCTAGCCCTGCCCGCCGCGCCAGCACACCCCGGCCAGCTTGAATTTTTCCACCTGTTCCTGCTGATTCTGCGCCAGATGGGCCATGGCCTTGATACCCTGGCTGGTCTGGTTGATGGAGACCGAACTTTGCTGAATCCCCTGTTCGATGCCCTGCAGGGCCAGCAAAATCTGCCGGTTGGCGGTCTCCTGCTGCTGGGTGGCCAGAGAAATCTGTTGCGTGGCATCGGTCGTGCTCCCCACCCCCTCCACCACCTCCGCCAGGATGTGGGCCGCCCGCGTGCTGATGGCCATCCCCTCCTCCACCTGCACCGCATCCCGCCTGGCACGCTCCACCAACTGTTTGATGGTCGCATGGATCTGCTCCACCCGGGCGGCAATATGACCGGTGGACTCCATCACCGAATCCGCCAAACGGCGAATCTCCACCGCCACCACCCCAAACCGTTTGCCCGCCTCCCCCGCACTGGCAGCCTCCAGGGCCGCATTGAAGGCCAGCAGTTTGGTCTGATCGGCTATCGCATTGATCATATTCATGATATCCGTGATCTCCACCGACTTTCTGCCCAGTTCGACGATGGCCTTGCCCGTGCGCCGATTGGCCCGGGTAATTTTTTGCATCCGATCCGTGAACATCGACATCTCCGCCACACTCTGCCGGGTCTTGGCCAAAGCATCGCTGGACATGTGCAACACTTTGCGGGCATTGTCCGCAATCTGCGCCGAAGAAGAGGAGAGTTCCTCCATGGTACAGGTGATTTCCGTCACCGAAGCAACCTGCTGCACCGCCGTGGTCGATTGCTGCTCCACGGCAGCCGATATTTCCGCCGAGGCGCGATTGACGTTGTCCGTCACATGAATGACCGCCCGAATGGAACCTTCCAGACTTTCAGCCAGGCGGTTGGCCGCATCCATGATCTGAAACAACTCGTTCCGGGAATGGGCCGGCACCTCGAAGTGAAAGGTCAGGTCCCCACTGGCCAGCACATCCAACCCCCTGGGCACCTTGTAAATTTGCCGTTGAAAGACATGACCCACCCACAGACCGAGGAGAATCGTCATCCACACCCCGACCCCCGTCCAGATCAGGCTGCTCCACTGGGTCTGCGAGACCCGGGTTTCGGTGGCAATCACCTGCTCATTGGTTTGCTGGTCCATCGCCTGCATCTGTCGCTTGACGTCCGCCGTGATTTTCAGGGCAATGTTTTCCATGCTGGCCATGTTCCGCTCCACCTGGGCATCCTTGGCATGCAGGGCGGTCAGAGTCTTGCTGTACGCCGCCATGTCCAGCGGTTTATGCTGCCTGGCTGCGGACTCGGCGGCATCCCGGGCCAACCGGGTCAGGATGACCCGAATACTGTCGACCCGTCCCGTCTCCGGGTTGCCCAGATACCCCGTCTCGGCCAGGTGCAGGTCGTTGAGGGCCGTCTCCAGCGATTTGTTCTCGAATTCATAGACCTGCAGCTCAAGCGCCTCCCGGTCCTTGGCCAACGTCAAGCGCAGCGCCCGGCGTTGGGACAGGGCCTCGGTCAACTGTTCAAAGGCACTGGCATATTCGCGAATATCGGCACGGATGGCCTCGGCCGCACCATTGCCCAACTCCGTCACCTGGGTCAGCAGCTCGGCAATGCGGGCTTTCATGGGACTGACCGACTCCGTCTGCCGGGATGACTGGACCGTCAGACGAATGTTTTCGGCCTGGGCCACCCCCAGGGAGACCAGTCGCCAGCCATCCTTTTCCTGAAAACCGTGATACAAATCCCGGTTGATCTCCTGAATGGCCCCCAGAGAAAAATGGTTCAGGGCAATCACAGCCAGAAAGATGGTCAGAGAGACACCGGAGGTCATGCGCATCCACGTGTTGATGGAAAACCGGGCGAACAACCCGGATCGGTGGTGCACAGCCCATTGAAAAAGGGAATGAAGCATGGTTGGAGAACTCCCGTATCAGGATTGCTGCAGATGTTGCAGCCGGAAACGACAGATATGGATCAGCTCTTCGGCAGAAAACGACAACGGCAGAAAGGTCAAACCATGATTCTGCCAACCGCCCGGTTGTGCCATCTGGTGCATGACCACCTGGTATTCCCGGGCAGCCATAGGCAGTTCATCAAGCAATTCAAATGTTTGTGCCAGATAAAAATGGGGCAGCCAACTGGATGGCTGCAAAAAGATGGCCGCCTTGAGATGGGCAATCCGCTCCACGGGATCAACGCCCGCCTGATGCAACGCCATGGCCAGCAACACCAGAGCCTCGAAAGAGAGCGCATCCCTGGCCAGCACGGCCCGACACAACGCCCCGGCGGTCAGCACCGACTCCCGCTCATCACCGCAGTGCAGCAGGATGGCCGCCTTCAGGGTGAGCGCCCGGTCGTGGTCGGCATCTTCCCGCACATGCTGGTCCAGGTGGGCCATCGCCTCCTGGTGGCGTCCGTCGTGGGCCAGGCGCACCACTTTTGCCAGCCTTTTTTTCCGTTCCCCTTTGCGACCTTCCTGCACTTTGGCAACCGGCGGGCCTGGCTCGAGGTAGGCGATATCGTCCACGGAACGCCAGGCGGATGGCGAGCCGTCGGCGACCATGTCGCTCTGCTGCCGTGCCGGCCGGTCTGCCACCGGGTGGGCGTCCCGCGCCGGTCGGCAGGTGACAGGCCATGCCGCCGCCTGACCAACGGTCGCCCCCGACGATGCCAACTTGCGAAAAAAGAATCGACCCTGCCGGTCTTCCAGACGCACGTTGCCAGGCCGCACATGTGATTGATTATGAAAAAATATTTCTGCCGGACTGGGCAGCAGACAGCCTCCCGGGGCCAGATGCGCCATCAACCGCGCAAAAATGGTCTGTTTGGTCGGTTCGTCAAAATAGATGGAAACGTTGCG
Organism: Magnetococcus sp. DMHC-8; assembly: GCA_039908555.1. Taxonomy (GTDB): domain Bacteria; phylum Pseudomonadota; class Magnetococcia; order Magnetococcales; family Magnetaquicoccaceae; genus Magnetaquicoccus. The sequence continues at coordinate 4,169 of JAMOAX010000034.1, read as the reverse complement.
GTAAAAGATGAAGTCCACCCCATGCAGCGGGGCCGGATAATGGTCTGCCATCAGATTCAGGGCAAAAAAATGGACCCTGGAGCGCAGATGGGCATCAATCCGCTCCCGGCCCGGCGCCTCCCGGACAAAATAGCGGGCACGCACGGCCGCATCAAAATTGCGAAAGGCATTCTCCCCATACTGGCCGGCCTGGGCAACCGCCAAGGCCCGGCCATCCACATCCCCCCCATGCACGACAAAGGGCAACCGGTCACCGTGACTGTCCAGCAGGACCATGGCGATGGAATAGGCCTCCTCCCCGCTGGCACACCCGGCGCTGACCACAGAGAGAGGACGGGTCAACCGCTGCTGCTGCTGCCATTCCGGCACCAGCAACTCGGCGAAGAGACGCAACTCCTCAATGCCCCGAAAAAAATAGGTCTCGTTGACCGTCAGCAACGACACCAGGGCCGCAAACTCTCCCGGATCGTCGTGCACCCGCTGCCAATAGGCGGCGGGGGTCGCCAGCCCGCAGGCCGACATCCGGTCTTCCAGCCCCTCCAGCAATTTACCGACCCGGCTGGCATCGAAAGAGAGCCCACTGCGTGCCCGCACCAGGGTATGCCAGGGTGCCACTGTCTCAGGTGTCCACCTGTCAGAGGAGACCGTGATCCACATACGTTCAGCGCCACTGGGCCAGTTGGCGGGTACACGCCTCGGCCTCCTGCGGCGCACCGTAGAGGGCACCCTGCAGTTGGTCACAGCCATGTTCTTTCAGAAAACCAGCCAGTTCCACCGTATCAACCCCCTCAACCACCACCGACCATCGCAAGGGTTTGGCCAGGGCCAGCATCCCCCGCAGCAGGGCCACCCGCCCCGCTTCATCCGGCACCTCCGCCAACAGGGCCGGGTCCAGCTTGATGGAACGGATGGCAAGCGACTGGAGCATGGCCGGAGAGAAGGGACGCACACCCATGTCCCGCAGCCCCACGGCAACCCCCAAAGCCTGCAACGATGCCAGCAGGGTGAGCAGTTTGTCCCGGTGCTCTGTCAAGACCGCACCACTGATCTCCACCTCCAGACAGGCTGGTGCCAGCTGGGTCTCGGCCAATACCGCCCGGATCATTTCGACCAGGATCGCGCCCTGCTGCAGGTAGCGCATGGAAAGCGGCAGGACCAAACCGGCCAGATCATGACCAGCCTCCAGCCAATGCCGGTATTGCCGACAGGCGGTTTCCAGCACCCACAATCCCACCGGCACCAGCAAATCGGTCTGCTCCAAATGGGGTCCGAACACCGCCGCCGTCACCACGCCCACACCGGGACGCTGCCAGCACAGACGCGCCTCCACACCGCAGGGACGCCCGGTATGCGCGGCGACGCGCAGTTGATAATGCAAAAAAAATTCATGTCCGGCCCAGGCCTGCGCCAGGGCATGCGCCATCACGATCCGCTCTTTGGCGGCCTCGTTCATGGCCGGTGTGAAAAAACGGAAGGTGTTGCGCCCGGCCTCCTTGGCCTGATACATGGCGGCGTCCGCATTCTTGAGCAATTGCTCCATGTTGTCGGCATCGTTCGGAAAAAAGGTGATGCCCAGCGAGCCGGCAATCGAGGCCTCCCCCTGGGGAAGATGAAAGGGTTTGTTCAACTCTTCCAGGATGCGGCGGGCCACGTATTCCACATAGAAGGCATGGGTCAACCAGGGCAGAATGATGGTAAATTCATCCCCGCCCAGGCGGGCCAACAGGTCGGTACTGCGCAGACAACCGGCAATGCGCCGCGACGCCTCCTGGAGCAGGCGATCACCGGCCTCGTGCCCCAGGGTATCGTTGACCTGCTTGAAACGGTCCAGATCAATAAACATCAGCACCAGATCCTTGCCGGTGCGCTGGGCCGTGATGACCGCCTGGGTCAACCGGTCATAAAACAGGGCCCGATTGGCAAAACCGGTCAACGGGTCATATTCCGCCCTTTGCTTGAGGGCATCCTCCAGATGTTTGCGCTCCAGCACGCTGGCCAGGGCCGAAGCCACCGACAGGAGGAACGGTTCCTCCTCCGGGTGGACCATGTGGTCCGTGGTCAGGTACAGCTTGACGACCCCGATGGTCCGGTGCTGCAACTGGATCGGCACAATGTAACGCCCACACTCGGCGATGCCGGTGCAATGGTGGCCTGGTTCCATCCGGTCGTGGGCAATGAACAGCACTTTGCCCTCCTCCAGCACCCGCCAGCACGCCGAATGGCCGGACCGCCCCGACGACAGGCGCGCGCAACGGGCCCGCTGCTCGGTGGTCAAGCCCCGGGCGGCCTTGAGCACCAGGTCGCCCGTTTTTTCCTCCACCAAAAAAATCGCTCCCCGCTCCTGCAACCGGAACCAGGGCACCGACAGCACGACCTCCAGCATGGACTCCAGTTGCTGTTCCAGGGCCAGCCCGGTCATGGCCAGGGACAACAGGTGGTTGATGGCGGTCCGGGATTCGTAATCCCGCTGAATTTGCGCTTCGTTCTGCTGGCGACGGACCACCTCGGCCTCCAGGTCCTGATTGGAGCGCTGCAACGCCTCCAGCAGTTGGCGGTTCTCCCGCTCCATCCGTACCTTGTCAAGCACCTTTCGGGTGGCGAACAGTACCGTCTCTTCAATATTTTCGTCTTTGAGCAGATAATCATCGGCCCCGTCGTGGATCACACCGATGGCGGTGCCGACATGATCATTGCTGGACAGGACGATGATGGGCAGGGTGCACCCTTCGCTGCGCAGGGTTTGCACCAGACAGGTGCCGGTCATGCCCGGCATGTTGAGATCGGTGATGACCAGGTCTACACAGTCCGGCTCGGCGCGCAGCTGGTCCAACGCCTGCCGGCCATCCGGGGCCTCGAACACCCGGCAGGCGCCCTCCTCCAGGGCACCCCTCAGCAGCATGCGGGTAAACCCGTCATCATCGACCAGCAAAACGCGCGTTGCCGCACTGCCGTCTGCCAACCCGACGGATGTCGCAGTTGTCATGCCTTTCCCCTGAAAAGTGTTCGGTGGTCACCGGACCGGCCTGTCCGGGTGGCAGTCCCCTGGCCATCGGCAGGCAGGGCACAAAACCGGGCACCCAGCCCCGCCATTCTAGTTTAACAAACCCGTCACAGGCACGCTAAGAAAAATCGGGGCAAAGGGTATACATGCCTGTTTTTCCATGGTATAGAGGAGCAGTGGCATGCGGGCGGCGTCGAAAGCGCGATGACGTGGCCTGCCCGAACATGCCAGACCGCTCCTGAATCGCCCCTCCAGCCAGGCACAGCGCCCATGCACCCGACCAAAGTCCTGATCGTCGATGACAGCGCCGTCGTTCGCCTGGCCATCCGTAAAATGCTGGCAACGGACCCCGACATTCAGGTGGTGGGCGAGGCCACCAATGGCCTGGAGGCCATCACCCAACGGGAGGCGCTGGCCCCGGATCTCATCACCATGGATGTCAACATGCCGGGCATGAGTGGGTTGGAGACCACGGCGCGCATCATGTCCACCCATCCGGTGCCCATTCTGATCGTCACCGATCTGGATACCGCCGGATTGGCCTTCGAGGGTATCTCCCACGGCGCCCTGGATCTGTTGGGCAAGGCGGAGATCAACCCGGAAAACACCCGGCAGTTTACCCATAAAATCAAGCTGCTTGCCCAGATAAAGGTCATCAAGCACATCCCGAGCACGCGGCAATGGAGCCGCACCCCCACCCCCTCCGACCCGGTGACGGGGGGACACGCCCTGGAGTGGGTGGTGGCGATCGCCTCGTCCACGGGTGGTCCGAAGGCGTTGATCACCGTTTTGAACACCCTGGGCACCGACTGGCGTGCCCCGGTGGTCATTGCCCAGCATATTCACAGCGATTTTGTGCCCAAGCTGGTGGACTGGCTGGACAGTACCACACCCCTGGCCGTTTGCCAGGCTGAAGCGGGTCAACTGCTGCGTTCCGGACATGTGTACGTCTCGCCGGCGGATCGCAACCTGAAGCTCTCCCCGCAAGGCCGCATCTTCCTGGCACCGCCGGACCCCCAGGAAATTTATCATCCCTCCTGCAACGCCCTGTTGTCTTCTGTGGTGCACCATCACGGCCAGCGCAGCATCGGGGTCATTCTGACTGGCATGGGAGATGACGGTGTGCGGGGCGCCCAGGCCATCAAGACGGCCGGTGGTCACGTCATCG
>JAMOAX010000174.1:0-4906 GCA_039908555.1 Magnetococcus sp. DMHC-8 | reverse complement strand
CTGGCCCGTTTCTGGGAGGAGGAGTTTGGTGACCTGCTGGTCAAGGGGGAGTTCTGGTGCAAAAATGCCCAGGGTGAACACTTTGACACCTTTTACGATTATCCCATACTCTATCGGATATCTCCGACCATTTCCACAGCTTTTTTCCTGCGCACTGAGAGCCACCCCAGGGCCGTTGCCTTGCGTAGGGCAGGCCGGAGTACCCCGTCAGAAAGAAAATGGGTACCACCCACTTGAGCGTGGACGAACCGGATCTGGTTGATTATTGTAATCCATGAGGCTACACTGTCGGCGAAACTGCTCGACACAGCTTGCATGGGGGAAACGTGATAACTCACAACTTATATCGCACACGGCTAGATATGGTTTGTGGCCTCATCACACATCGTCCCAGGTGATGGGATAGTCCGCCTCGATGGCCTGTCGGGCCGGTCGGCCGACCACGATATCCAGGTAGCGGGGCAGCAACCCGCCACCCGGCCCCTTGATGGCAATCATCTCCCGGGTCAGGATCTCCCCGGCCTGGATATCACGGGCCGCATAAAGAGATTTGCGCTGGGAGTTGATCGTGTCATACTCGGTGGGCTGAATCCGCTTGACCGGCGACCCCAGAATGGCCGGAATCAGGTGGGTCATCTTGACCAACTCCCGCATCTCGCCGGGTTCGGACGACAGAATGTGATCCGGCCCCTCCAGCATGCGATCCAGGGTAAAGTGGCGCTCCACCACATTGGCACCCAGGACGATGGCCGTGTGGGCGGTAAAAAGGCCAAAAGTGTGATCCGACAGCCCCACCGGCACGTTGAAGCTGCTTTTCAAGGTTTGCATCACCCGCAGATTCATCTCTCCCGGGGCAGACGGATAGGACGAGTTGCAGTGCAACAGGATCACATGGGGGTTGCCTGCCTCGGCCACGCTCTCCACCGCCTCCTCGATCTGGCCCAGGGTGGACATACCCGTCGAAATGATCAGAGGCTTGCCGGTCTGGGCAACCCGTCGGATCAGGGGCAGATTGACCAGGTCCATCGAGGCAATCTTGTACAGAGAGACCCCCAGCGACTCGAGAAAATCCACGCTGGCAAAATCGAACGGGGTGGAAAACACCTCGATGCCACACTGGCGGGCATAGTCGATCAGCTCCTTCTGCTCGGCAAAAGGCATGGCCAGACGGGCAAACATGGCAAAGGTGGTCTCTTCCAGACCGATGATCTCCTCTGCATAACGGCTGCTCTTGACCTTGCCGGAGATGCGGCTGTCGGGCCGGAAAGTCTGGAATTTGACCGCATCGCACCCGGCCTCCTTGGCCTGTTCCACCAACTGTCTGGCCATGGCCAGACTGCCATTGTGGTTCAGACCGGCCTCGGCAATGACATAGGTGCGATGGCCATCACCGATCACCGTGCCGCCGGGCAGCGGCACCGTCCTGCTCAAGGTGACCCGCGGCGGCTTGCGCAACACCTGGGCCAGGGAGCCATCCTTCCGGCACAAGACGTTCGCCAGATCAAACGCCTTGTGAAACAGCACCTGCACGTCGGCATAGTTGAAATCCCCGCCCGCGCCGATGGAAAACAGACCGCGAATCCGGGCAATGGCCGCCCGGGTCCGGGCATACTCCTCCTGAAAACCGATATGCTGCACGGGATAGACACAGGGTTCCCAGTGCAGATCCCTGTCAAGCAACTCACTGCGGCGGGCCAGCCCTGTCCACTCCACCTGGGTGGCCACCGTCTCCATCAACTGCTCCACAGGCATGGACAACAGTTCATCACCTTCGCCATAACAGATCTCCGCCGTCAAAAATGTCTTGTCCGGCGGGGCTGTGGCCGGGGCCATTTTCTTGTTTTCGGTAATCCGGTTGAACAGCAGGCGGGGCGAGTCATAGTACAACCAGTGGCAACCGTCCGGCAGAATGGATGGCCGGTCATAGGCCAGAAAAATCGAGCAGATGCCCCGAAATTTCAAGGTGCTGTCATATCCCAGCAACCGGGCGGTCAGGGTGATGGGCAGGGTCGAGACCACCACCTCCTCCCGACCCACCGGACGGGATTGCCCGTTGGCAAAATGGATGACCTCCAGACGGTCGTCCTGGTGCTGGATGGTTTGCACCCCGTGGTGGGTGTGACACCGCCCACCCAGTTGCCGGATTTTTTCCAGGATGCGATCAAAGATGCAACCGGTGCCGTATTTGCCCACCGCATTCCACTGCTGATGGTAGAACGGCGTGATCTTCTGGCGAAACTCGATCCGCTTCGGGGCCCAGATGGCACTCATCTGGTCCGTCGGAATACCCCACAGCTTGTGCGGATACCGTTCAAAAAACATCTCCCGCAGCGTGGGACCGACCTCCGCGTTCATGTACTCCCGGTAGGTCGTTGCCCGTTTTTTGTCTTCCGGATTGCGGTGCTCCAGTTCAGCCAGGATCTGTTTTTTCAAATCGGCGGGAAACCGGGAGATACCCTCCCAGGAGATGGGATAATCGTAAAAGGTGTCAAAGTGTTCACCCTGGGCATTTTTGCACCAGAACTCCCCCTTGACCAGCAGGTCACCAAACTCCTCCTCCCAGAAACGGGCCAGGGTCTGCTCCGGGGTATGAAAAATATGCGGCCCCACATCGACCAGAAACTCTCCCCAGCGCCAGGTCCGGCACATGCCACCCACCTGGCCATCCCGTTCATAGAGGTCGACATCCCACCCGTTTTCGAGGAGTTTCCAGGCCAGCACCAGACCGGTCGGACCCGCTCCCAAAATGATCGCCTTGTTTTGCATGCCTCTCCATCCCGGCTGTCCGGGGCGCGCAACACACCGCTGCCCCCGTCAGAATCGCTGCTACCGCTCCGGCAACTCCCCTGTCGGGCTGCGATTGGCGTTGATCCGCTCTTTCAACCAGGCAACACGTTCCTGATCTTCCGCCGACCAATGCCGCTTCATGTCACCAGACCCGTCAGAAACCCCGAAAATTCTGGTCGGGTTGCGGTAGTTGTCCACAATGAGATCACCCGCCAATCCCATGTGTCCCCCGGAGATCAGACAGATCCCCTCCGGCCACTGAACACGCCCCATTTCGTTGGACAGATAGACCCGGTTGCGCTCCATGGCCGCGACCAGTCCATCAATGCTGGAGGTGATGTCACACCGGTAGATGGGAATGCCCGCCTCAATGGACTGCTGGACGGCATCGGCATAAAAACAGCCCTTGCCCACATCGACAAGGAGGCCACCCGCTTTCAACCCCTGCACCATTTCCCAACTGATGACCGGTGTGCCATTGGTACAACCGATGATCGCGTCCGCAAACAGCGCGGCCTGCAGGGGGTCCTGATTGAAATGGGCATTGGCCAGGGTCGACCGGGGCTTGACCAGATTGATGACATCCGCCATCAACATGCCGCGGGCGACGTCGCGCCGGGTCATGTCCACCGAACTGCCGCTCTCCACCAGTTTGAGCGCCAGTTTGAAGCCAATGTTGCCCGCCCCGATGATGGCAAATTTCCGCCCGCTCAACACCTTGAAATGGGAAGTCAACTGCAGCCATACCGCCTCGACGGTCACATCATTGGGCTTGAACTCCTGGAACTTGCTTTGCCTGATATACTGGGCGCAGGCCGCACTCAGGTTGCCCATCTCGACAAAATTTTGCGTCACACGGGTGGTCTTCGGCACCTCGATCCCGAAGGCCAGCAAAACATCAGCCGACCGGCCATACTGAATGCCGATCTTTTTTTCCGCATCCACCAGGATGACCCCCACCAGACCGTCCACCAGGGAACAGGCCAGAATGGCCTGGCTCTGGGAGAACACGACCACCCCCCCTATATACCCATGCACAATGGCACGCACGGGCGTCAGATAGGGCCACCGTTTTTCGGGCACCTTGACCGTCGAACTGATGGTAAAAATGGCCGTCCGGCCGGTGCGCTGCGCCAACCCGCTCAACTCCAGGGCATGCTCCCGGACTTGCGCAGCCCAACGCCGCAAATAATCGAGATCCTCTTCTTGCACCATGCCAAGTTCCATCCATGCGTGGGGCCTGCGGGCACAGAGAGCGGGCAGGCCGTCGTGCCGTCACCAGGCCAGGCGACCCCCGTCGACGATCACATTCTGCCCGGTCAGGTAGGAGGCGTCATCACTGGTCAGAAACAACACCGCTCCGCTCAGCTCATCCTCGGTGCCCATCCGGGCCATGGGAACACCACGGCTGTAGTTGTCCACAAAATCCGCCCCCTGGTGATTGAAAATGCCACCCGGGCTGACGCAGTTGACGCGAATCCCGTACGGGGCCAGATGGACGGCAAAATAGCGGGTCAGCATGATGATGCCCGCCTTGGAAGCACTGTAACATTCGGAATTTTTGCGGTTGCAGTCGGTATAAATACGCGGATCACTGCTGACCACGCCATAAATGGAACCGATATTGACGATACTGCCCCGGGTACCCAGTCGCCGCATCAAACGCGCAGCCTGCTGGATGCAGAGAAAGGTCCCGCCGGTGTTCACCCGGAGCACCCGCATGAAATCCTCGAAACGACGCTCTTCGAAGGGCTCGAAGACCCCAATGCCGGCATTGTTGATCAGGATGTCCAACCGTCCCGAGACCTGCCCGATCTCCTGCATCGCCGCCTGCACCGAATCAGGGTCGGCCACATCCACCACCAGGGCATGATGGAGGCCCGGCAGGTCGGCCACCACCGCCATGCAGGCAGCCCGGTCCAGGTCGGTCACCCAGACCACGGCCCCCGCCTCCGCCAGGCGGTGGCAAAAACGCCGACCCAACTGACCCGTCGCCCCGGTCACCATGGCGATCTTTCCGTCCAGTCTCACCCGTCACACTCCTTCCCGTGCATCGACCCGGGCGCCAGCGCCGGCCAGCCCGTCCACCCGGCATCGGCATCGATCATCGTTTCGTCCC
>JAMOAX010000033.1:0-23559 GCA_039908555.1 Magnetococcus sp. DMHC-8 | reverse complement strand
ATTTGATGGAGACCGATGCGAACATACCCCCCATTCTGGTGGGAGATCCCTTGCGGTTGGGACAAATATTGATCAACCTCGCCAACAATGCCGTCAAGTTTACCGAACAGGGTGAGGTGGCCGTCGTTACCCGGATGCTGGCCCAAACGGCGCATACGGTCCGCTTGTGTTTCACGGTGCGCGATACCGGCATCGGCATGACGGCACAACAGCAGTCGGAACTCTTCCGAGCCTTCACCCAGGCGGACGCATCGATCACCCGCAAGTTTGGCGGCACCGGTCTGGGATTGGCCATTTCCAAACGCCTGGTTGAGATGATGCACGGCACCATTCAAGCCGCAAGCACACCCGGTGTGGGTTCACAGTTTACGGTGGAACTGGCCCTGGGAATGGCCAAAGCGCAGTGGACACTGGAACACCTTCGCAACCAAACCCGCCCTGACGGCGCGGCTGGTGCGCGTGCTGCCCTGGCGGGGGCCAGAATTTTGCTGGTCGAGGATAACGAACTCAATCAACAGGTGGCCATGGAACTGTTGGAACAGGCTCATATCACGGTGCTGCTGGCGGAAAACGGCCAACAGGCGGTGGAAATGGTCAGCCGGGAGCCCCTGGATGGCCTGTTGATGGACATGCAGATGCCCGTCATGGACGGCCTGACGGCCACGCACACCATTCGTCTGGACCCCCGATTTGCCACGCTGCCCATCATTGCCATGACGGCCAACGCCATGATCGGCGACCGGGAACGGTGTCTGGCCGCCGGCATGCAGGACCATATTGCCAAGCCCATCGAGCCCGACAAATTGTTTTCCACCTTGGCCCGCTGGATCAAACCGGCCTCTCCCCTCCCGGCCTCGGCATGCGTCGCCGCCAGGCCAGTTACCGACACGCCAACGGCGCACACATCGTCACTGCCGGACATTCCGGGACTGCATACCCAGGTGGGACTGGCACATACGGGAGGCAATCCCGTCACATATCTCAAGTTGCTTGAAAAGTTTCACGCCAACCAGCAGGATGCCGTGCAAGGCGTCCGTGCTGCCCTGGCGGCCCGGGATTGGCAGACAGCAGAACGACTGGCCCACACCCTGAAGGGGGTGGCCGCCACCATCGGCGCCGACCCGCTCTGCCAAAACGCCAAACAATTGGAAGTGGCCCTGAAGGACCAGGCCGATGAGACGCTGCTGGCCACCCTGTTGTGCGACACGGCCGGCGAGTTGGACAGGATCTGCGCTGCCCTGGTACAGGCCCTGCCTGCGCCCCCGTCTGACGCCACCCCGCCAGAAGACCCCGTCGCCACGGACGCCCAAATCACCCAGCGCAACGCCTTGCTGCGACAGGCGTTTGCCCAGTTGACCTTGTTCGATGCCGCCGCGGAACAGACCCTGGCCATCCTGCGACGGGAGCATCTCTCCCGAGCCCTGCAGCCCTGGCTGACCCGGCTGGACGGGCTGGTGGGGCAGTACGATTTTGAAGCCGCCACCACCACCCTGCGAGCCTGTGCCGACGCCCTGGACGTGAACCTGGAAAACCCGTGAGATCCCCACCCTGGCAGTGGACGACACACCTGAAAGCGGCAATACACGGCAGGGGGCATGGCCCACTGCCCGGATACTGAGGAGCACACCATGGAAAAAAAAGGCGCTGTCCTGCTGGTCGATGACCAACCGGAGCATATTGATGTGGTCAAGGCGGCCCTGGAACAACACTTTACCGTCCGGATCGCCACCAACGGCGAGGTGGGCCTGCGGCTGGCCAGACGGGAAAATATCGACCTGATTCTGCTGGACGTCATGATGCCCGGCCTGGACGGTTTTGAACTCTGTCGGCTGCTCAAAACCGATCCGGCCACCCGGGATGTGCCCGTTGTCTTCCTGACGGCCAAACAAAATTTTGATGACGAAACGCTGGGGCTGAACCTGGGAGCCATGGATTTTATCCGCAAGCCCAGCAACCCCGCGGTCGTGCTGGCCCGGGTGGCCAACCTGGTGGAACTGTACCGAACCAAGCAGGAGCTGATGCAACGCAATGACGAGTTGCTCCGCATGCTGCGCATTCGCGAGGACATGGAAAACCTGTCCCGCCACGACCTCAAGGGGCCGCTGGTCGGCATCATTGGCCTCCCGGAGCTGTTGCTGGAGGACGACAACCTGACCGACGAGCAAAAATCGTTGATCAAAATTATTGAAACCAACGGTTACACCATGCTGGAGATGATCAACCGCTCCCTGGATCTGTTCAAGATGGAAATGGGCAACTACCAACTGCAACCAGAACGGTTTGACCTGGTGCCGATACTGAACAAGGTCATCCACGACCTGGAACAGCATCGGAGCTTCAAACAGGTGCAGGTGAGCCTGCCGCCCCCGACCGAAGGCTTTATCGTGCTGGGAGAAAAATTGTTGTGCTACTCCCTGTTCCACAACATGGTTCTCAATGCCATCCAGGCCTCTGCGGCACAGGGCACCATCACCATCGCGTTGATGGCCCATGGCCACGACAGGCAGATCAGGATTGGCAATCCGGGGGAGGTGCCGGTCGAAATCCGGGACTGTTTTTTTGAAAAATATGTCACCTCCGGCAAAAAGGGGGGAACCGGCCTGGGTACCTATTCCGCCTGGCTGGCCGCCAAAACCCAGGGAGGCTCCATTGTTCTGGACACCACCCACCCCGGTTTGACCACCATCACGGTCTCCCTGCCGGGGGGTGACAACTGAGGGGATCCGCCCCGGCATTGGCCTGAACAATGACCAGGGCCCTTTTATTGACTGCTATTTTCCCAGCTTGTCCCGCACGACCACAACACGCCCGTCACCATGCAACAGGTCGGAAGGGGCCGTGTTGCCACGCAGAGGGAGACGGAACAGCAGCAGCAGGGTGACCACAAAGACCGCCAGAAAGACCTCCCCCAGGGTCAAGAGGATGGGCTGCCAGGGCAGGGGCAAAATTTCAAAATCATACCCGGGCGGCAGCAAGTCCTGATAATGGGTGATGATCCCTTTGAAACCATCCTCCAGCAGCAACCGCAGCAGGGGAATGAACCCGAAAACCGCCACCACGCCCCCCACCCCCGTGGCCAGTATCATCTGCCAGACCAGCTTGGCATAAATGCCGAACCAGGTAAAACCACGGCTGAGCAGGATGCCGTAATGATGACGGCGATGACCGATCAAGGCCCCCACCTGGGCCAGCAACAGGGCGGACAGGAACAGGCCGAAGGTCAGCGCATAGGCGGGCACCATGGTGGAGAGCAGATCACTCAACAGGTTGAAACGGTTCAAGGCATCCTGATACATGGTCTGAATGCTCAAGGCATGCACCCCTTCCGGGGTGCGCAACGCCAGCAGGCCCTGAATACCCCGACTCAAACGGGTCGGGTCCGGCACGTACACATGCACAGCGGCCAACGAACTGCCGTCACTGGTCACATCCCAGGGCACAAACAGCGGGGCCACGGCCTTTTTTGACTTGGTCTCCTCGGGACACACAGTGCCCCGCAGGGCACTGGAACGGGGCAACCGTTGACAGGGCAGCCACAACCGGTTGTTGGTGTCATGGCTCAGGGTATCCCACGCCTCCGCCGCATCGGCCGCGCCGGATGCCTCGCTGTTGAGGGGACGCAAATCGACGGCAGGGGGTTTGGGACAGACATCCTCCTTGACTCGCGGCAGGTCTGTCAGCCCGGTCGCCGCCACGGCGGTGTGGATGCACCGTTCATAGGCTGTCAAAGCCTCCCTGGGAAAGAGGGAAGAGGTCAACCAGCGATAATGGTCCGGATTGCCCCTGCCCCGGGTCAGCGGATCAAAACGCAGTTCCGGAAAATGGTAGGCCGCCAGCAGGGCATGGTAGGTGGACAGGGGAAACAGAAAGGCCACCTTTTCCATGCTGGGTATGTGGTGCACCCAGCGGACCTGGAACGGAACCAGCTCTTCCCGGTTGCCCACCACCACCTTCAACCAGAGGGTACTGAGGGCATTCCTGAGCTCTCCCTGGGGCAGTTTGGCCGGCAGGCGGCGCAATTTTTTCTTCTGCAGGAGCGGCTGAATGGCCTCCCGATAGGCGGCATAGTCAAACTGCCGGGCAAACAGGGACTCGCTCAGGACCACCGTGAGCGGCAGACCTTCCCAACCACTGTCCCGATCAGACGCCGAACTGTCCGAGCCGGCGGACCAGGGCTCCCTTTCCGGCTCTTCCCGTTTTGGAGAAGCACTCTCTTTTTCCTTGTCTTTTTCATCGCCAGGCGACGGGGCGGCCGGCAGCGACCCCGCAGGAGTCGGCAGCGCTTGCGTGCCCTGACTGGCCGATGGATTGTTGCCGAGCTTCCACAAGGGATCATCGGTATAGACGGCCCAGCCGACCCAGGGCACCCCGGAGGTCCAGATCCCTTCCACCGGCAGGCGAATTTGCGGGCTGTTGTCGGCCAGTCGACGATAGGGATGCACGGTGATGCCAAAGGTTTCACCGGGCAGGTTTTTTTCCAGATCCTTCAAACGGTCCAACAGGTTGGTCTGGATGCCTTCATGATTTTCCCAATGGGCGGTAACCCAGATGGGCACCCCGTAGGGTCGCAGGGTGCCCAGAATGGCATCCGTGAAGCGATCCACCAATCCGGCCCGGGTCCCCACCAGCAGCAGAGCCATGCTGATCACCAGTGCCAGCAGCAGGGTCAACCAGAAAAAATCGCGACCGCCATTCATGCAGCCAAACCGGCCACACACAAAGGAACGCCAGTAGGCACGGCTCCCCATGACGGCCCAAACGGGAATGATGCGACGGGATTTGCTTTTTTCCATGGTATCTTATCGAGGAGCAGTCAGGGTTTGCAGGTGGTGAATCCATCAACCGAACGATACGTGGCCACTACACCTCAGCCCCCGTGCCTTTTTTGCCCCCCTTCAGGCGCAGAAGACAGCGGTTGTTGGCCACCATCAGCCAATGGCTGACCCGGGGATCGATGGCATCCGAACGGTGATGGGTCACCCAGATCACCATGCGATCCCCCCGGGCCAGCCAGCGATCCACCAGCCCCATCACCTCCTGACGGGTGTCGGCATCCAGGTTGCCTGTCGGCTCGTCGGCAAACAGGACATGGGGGTCGTGCATCATCGCCTGGGCCAGGGCCACCCGCTGGAACTGGCCGCCGGACAGCTCATTGGGATAACGCTCCAGAAACTCCTCGGGCGTCGTCTCCTCGATCCGAACCCCCTCCTCGTTGCGCAACAACACCCGGTCCATCGCGGCATGGACACGCCGGTCCATCTCCGCCCTGGACAACCCCCCCAGCAGTTCCAGGGGATATCGCAAGTTTTCCCGCACCCGCAAATACGGGGTGAGCGTGCTGTTTTGATAGGCAAAGCCGAAACATTGCCGCCGGATCTGGGTCAGACTCAAGGTGGACTCCTCCCGATCCAACCCCTTCGGTCCCCACACGGCCCGGTTGCCATCGGGAAAGGTCCAGCGCACCACACCGTCGCTGGGCCGTTTGAGAAAAGTCAGCATATACAACAAGGTACTCTTGCCACTGCCGCTGCGCCCCAGCACCGGCAGACGGCCCGAAATCTGGCTGCTGTCCAGTTTCAGACCGCCCACCAGCAGGTTGAAGGCATTCCCCCATGACACCGTGGCGGTGCGGACCTGCACTCCCCAACTCACGGCAAAAATTCCTGCGGAATCCAGTAGCCACGCCGCCCACCCAAAGTATGGGCATAATGGTAGGACTTGTCCGACCCCAACGGTTCACGCTGAATCGCGCCATCCACCTTGAGCAGGGCCCGTCCGTTGGGCGTGGCATCCGGGCAACTGCGGGCCTGGTGGGTGGTGGACTGAAAGACCGGTTTGAAAAAATCCCGCTCGATCACTTCCAGTATCTCCTTCGATTTGATGGCCCACAAGGCCAGACGGCGCAACTCACAAACCGGTACGGCCAGTATGTTCTGGTTCTTGTTGTCCAGCAGGGGCTTCTTGTCCTTGTCCAGGACGATCAACCGTCCATCCTTGTTGCGCTCCACCTGCTCCGCCGACAGGGCATTGACATTGTAGCTCAGCAAGGGCGAGTGACGCCGAACCGGCAATCCCCCCCGGCGCTGGGCATACTCCGCCGGGGTCTCGCCAGCCACATCGATGGGCGGACGACGAATCTCCTGCTGCAGGCCCAGCACCATGGCACTGATCAGGGCACGACGCAACTGGGTCTCCGGCAGGTCAAAATAGCCTTCAAAACCGCGAAGAATGCGAATCCAGGAAGAGAGTTCGCCGCTGTTGATCCACAACTCCTCCACCACCTTGTCATCCGCCTCCACAAAGGCAATCTGGGTGGTATCGTACACCCGCTTCTCGCACTGATCCCCCAGTTCTCCGCAGGCCCCCTGTTTGAGAATGTGCCAATAGACCCCGGGAATATCCACCCGTTCCCGACGCAACCGGTCAATGACCGCACTCAACGCCGCCCCGCCCCGCACATCCAGGATGATTTCATTGATCAGCTCGGAACTGGACAGTTTTTCGACCGTCTGCACCATGCGGGACACCAGGGTGTGGTTTTCACTCGCCTGGCCCAGTTGGAAAAAATGTTCGGTCGTCTTGCTGGTGGCCGGCAAACTGTTGGTCAGCAGAGAGTGGGACTGGGAGGAAAACGCCTCGTAAGCCGTCTTGTAGGCCCCCGGATTTTTGGCCTGGTTGATCAGGAAAGGGGTGCGAATGAAGAACGGAATGACATTATTGGTCTTGCCCCCCGCCGCATCTCCCCCCCGCAGCAGTTGCGCCAGGGTATCGGCCTTGACCGGGTGCTTGTATTTCGGACCCCGGACCGGATGATTTTCCTTGTAGCCGCTGTCCCCGATCATGAAGAGCAGTTTCAGGTGATCCGGACAGGCCGCCATGTCTTTTTTCAGGGCCTGTTCCAGCCCGCCGAACACGTTTTCCTCATAGTCGTCGGCATCGTCAGCGGTCACCTGCACCTTGGCGATGGCCTCCTGAAACTGTTCCAGCGACCGTTTTTGCTGTTCGGCATCCATGGTGCAACTGTCCGGGAAGGGTACCCCCGCGCCGATACCGTCACCCAACCCACCGGGAATGCGACTGTCCGCATAGGTGTCCCGGTAGACCCGGAAACCGAACCGGAACTGGGTTTCGCGGAACCCCTGGGTATCCTTCAGGGAATGGATGATCTCCTGAATGACGCCCCGCTGTTTGTCCGTGCCCCGCACGGCATCGATGGCCTGCTCCATGCTGGCCGTGGCGTCCAGCAGGAAAAAAATGTCCACCTGCTTCTTGGTGCTGAGGGCCTTGACCTGGGGCATGATCTCCTTGGCCAGCGACGGGGCAATGGCCACCGTATCGGCATCAATGCGCCGGGCCACCAGACCGGGCCGGGCCAGGGCCACCTTGTAAAAGCGACGCCCGGTGGCCGTGGCCGTCCCCGGAATGCCGGTGGCCAACTCATGGGGCGAGACGTTCTCCCCCTTGGCATTGATCAAATCCAGGACCGGAATGCGCAGCGGCGACTGAAACCAGGAGGGACCCCCCTCCACCGGTTGACAGGCCTTTTGTTCCTGGCTCAACGCATCATTCAACCGCTCATAGGTACAAATGGTCCCCTTGCCCTTGCCGTCCGGGGCACGCAAATCCTCCCGGGGACGCAGACTGAAGGCGTTGTTCCAGATAAAACCATCCTTCCGGGCCGCCCAACCCAGCAACACATCATCCTCTTCCAACCGATAGCGATCACCCAGCAGGACCGCCTGTTCGGTCTGGTCGAAGACAAAGTACATGTGAAAACGCGACGCCCCTTCCCGGCAACTCTCCCGACCGCCGCTGCACTCCTTGAGCTCCGGGTCCTGGAAAACCTGAACCGTGGGCTCCTTGTTGTCGGTACCGCGGGCGACCGTGTCGGTCTTGATAAAAAATTTCATCTCCAGACCGGAATCGCTTTTGATCGGCGTATTGCGGCACAGCAAATCCGCCTTCCGCACCCAACCGACGGCCGACTCCTTCTTTTTGAACCGTTGGGAACGAATCTTGACCCGGTCCTTGCTCTCTTCGGTAATCTCCATCTGCTGATTGAATTCCAGAGTACCCTCACGCTGATTGCCGGTGGCATCCGCATAAACCGGGGCATCCTGCCGCACCGCACGGGCCACGCCAACCCATTTCAGGCGGCTGTTTTCGTAAAAGCGGGCAAAATCCAGTTTGGCACAACTTCCGGACGACTCTTCATCCCCCCAGACCGGTGCCACTGGCAGCAGAGCCAGCAGGCACAACAGGGCAGCCAGGCGGCCGGCCAGACGGTGATCCATGCTTTTCATTCTCACGGTAATGCATCCCTCTCGATTAAGGATGTGAACACGATTCCGACAATCCTGCATACCACCGGGTCAGAATATGGGAATCTGCAACGGAATTCAATGGTTGGTTTTTTCTGCCGTCGCACCGGCCCCGGGCTGCTGATTGCCCGGGTGCAACACAACCCGAAACCCCGCCACGGCAAACAGGGCGGGCATGCAAACGGGTTGGCCGCCGCCTGACCCGGCCCCCCAGTCATCGGCACCCACCAGGTGATAGCCGGTCGCGCACGGCGAACGGGTCCATTCGCTGCCCCCCTGGAGCAGGGATTTCAGGGGGGTCGAGTCAAAGGCGTCACTGGGTCTGGGCAGGGGCGCGCCGGCGTTGTACAGGTGGATGACGGCTGCCGCCCACTCCTCCCGGGCGGGAAGGTCATACGCACAGCCCGTCTTTTGGCTCAACCACCGGCTGAAATCCTGACCGGCTTCGAGAGAAACCCCCTTGACGGCCGGCGAACCGGCCTCACCCTTGTTCCAGGAAAAGCCCAGCCGGGAACGCAAATGTTCCTGTTCCTCCCCGGCCTCCCGGCTTTCGACAAAGTCCACATACTGCTTGAACAAGGCCCGGCTGACCGGCTGCTCCTGAATCAGGAAAGGGGCGCTGATGACAATGGTTTCCAGACGATGGGGATGGGTAAACGGATACAACCCGGAGGTGGGAGTCGGCAGGTTGTAGGTGCCCGCCGGAATCGACAGAAGGGTGAAAGGCGTTGGCTGCGCCGGCGGCAGACAAGTCTGCCCGCTCGAGGTATCCTGTGGTGGTTTTTGTACCTGCCAGCCGATCAGCGACCGCCACTCGGGCCACTCGGGCCACTCGGGCCACTCGGGCAGAAAAACCGCCGTGAAAATCCCCAGAAGCAACAGAAGAACCGCCAGACCCAGCCCCAATGTCTTCGCCCTGGCGGGTCGCTGCCGAACCGGTCCGGCAGCGGACGACGGCTCCCGCCGGACCCGGACGGCGGCCGGATGGGCAGCACGCTGGCGGCGCGCCATGCCCGGGCGACGACTCCAGCGGAATGCAGAGTGCAGCAGATCGCGTATGTTCAACGTGTTTCTCCCTCAGGACGGCCCATCCGAGGCGGGACGCACGGCACCACCTGCTGGCCAGGGAGTGCGAGACTTGACCACCCCCTCATGAACCGCGTACAGTCTGTCGGGCATTGTGCCCGTTAATGTCCCGGGAGACAATGGTTGAGTTCATCTTTTGCCGGACAGGTCACCCTCATGGAAAATGTTTGCCAGCATATCGTGGTCATTCTGGACCGGCCAGCCCATGCAGGCAACATTGGCGCGGTGGCCCGGGCCATGGGCAACATGGGGTTGACACGGTTGCGTCTGGTCAATCCCCGCCAGTTCCCCCACGAAGACGCGATCCAGTTTGCAGCCGGTCATGCCGGCTTGCTGGCACAGGCCGAACTCTTTGCCGAATTGTCCGGTGCGGTGGCCGATCTCAATTTTCTGGTTGCCACCAGCAACCGACCCCGGGGACAGCGTCACACCATCTGTACACCCCGCCAGTTGGCCCAGGAGTTGCCGGCCATTCTGGCCTGGCCGGGCACCCAGGTCGGCCTGTTGTTCGGCACCGAACGGACCGGACTGGAGACCATCGACCTGGAACGGGCCGACCGGATTTGCAACATTCCCACCCACGGCGGCCGTGGGTCCCTCAACCTGGGCCAGGCGGTGCTGGTGGTGGTGTATGAACTCATGCTGGGACTGCAAGGCGGACAGAGCTTCGCCTTTGACCCGACCCGGGAGGGGGAACGGGCCAATTCAGATGAAATGGCGCGTTTTTTTGACCATTTACGTGAAACACTGCTGACCATCGGCTTTCTTCGCAGTGAACAAAACCGCCACATCATGGGCAGTCTCAAGGCCCTGTTCCATCGGGCCGCCCTGGACCGGCGCGAGGTGGCCATCCTCCGTGGCATACTGAACGAGGCCCTGGCCTTTCGCCAACAACATCCAGCCAGGGAATCTGCGAACGATTGTTGACGGATTGCCCGGATCAAGGGATACTGTCCGTCTGGGAACAAACTCGACTGCTGGGGAGCACATCATGGCTTGGAACGATAGTGGTGGTGGACACCAGGGACCATGGGGAACAGGGCCCGTTCCACCTCAACCGCCCGATATTGACAAACTGATCGAACTGCTGCGGGAGAGGATGACCGGCAAGATGTCGGGGCGGCGCCTTTGGCCCTTGCTCGCCGCTTTGGTCTGCGTCCTGTGGATGGCCACCGGCATCTACCTGGTCGCACCGGATGAAAAAGGGGTGGTGATGCGGTTTGGCCGCTATGTGGAAACGACCGATTCGGGTCCCCATTTCCATCTGCCCTACCCGATTGAAACCGTCTACACCCCCAAGGCCACCCAGGTGCAACGGGTCGAAATCGGTTACCGCACCCGGGGTCGCACCACCGTGGCCGTGGCGGAAGAGTCGTTGATGCTGACCGGTGATGAAAACATTATCGACATCAACCTGAGCGTGCAATATCGCATCGAGGAGAACGGTGCCGCCAATTATTTGTTCAACATAAGGAATCCCAGCAGCGATCCCCACATGCTCGTGCGCAATGCCGCCGAGGCCTCCATACGGCAGGTGATCGGACGCAACAGCATTGACACCGCCCTGACCACGGGCAAGGAGCGGATTCAAGCTGACACCAAACAGACCATGCAGGCCATCCTCGACAGCTATCGCAGCGGTCTGCGCATCATTGCCGTCCAGTTGCAACAGGTGGCGCCGCCGGAAGAGGTGATCCATGCCTTCAAGGATGTGGCCAGCGCCCGGGAGGACCGGGAACGGGCCATCAACGAGGCAGAGGGGTATGCCAACGACATTCTGCCCAAAGCCAAGGGGGAGGCCGCCAAACAGGTCGCCGAGGCCGAAGCCTACAAGACCGCCAAATTGACCAAGGCCGAAGGGGATGTGCACCGCTTTTCCTCCCTGCTGGGTGAATACAATAAGGCCAAGGAGGTCACCCGGACCCGCCTCTATCTGGAAACCATGGAAAGAATTCTGCCCGACATGAACAAGCTGATCGTGCAACCCGGCGGCACTCAGGGGGTTCTGCCCTACCTGCCCCTGCACGGGGGCGGCAGGCATCAGCCGACTGCAGAAAAGGGAGCAGCCCAATGAATCGGAGCAATCTTGCAAAAGGAGTGGTGGTGCTGATCCTGGCCACGCTGGTGCTGATCTCCCAGGCGGTCTTCACCGTGCATCAGGTGGAACAGGTTTTGATCGTGCAGTTGGGCAAGCCCATTCGTCCCCTCACCGAACCGGGTCTGCATTTCAAGATTCCGTTCATTCAGGATACCTTTTCCTTTGAAAGGCGGTTGTTGATCTTCGACCAGGACCCTCAGGAGGTGCTGTCGTCAGACAAAAAAAATCTCAAGGTGGACAATTATGCCCTGTGGCGCATCGTTGATCCCCTGAAATATTTCCAGACGGTACGCCACGAGGAGGGCGCCACATCCCGGTTGAGTGACATTATCTATTCCAACATTCGTGAGGTGTTGGGCCAGTATACGATGATGGAGATCGTGGCCGGTTCCCGGGCCGACCTGGTGACCCGCATCCGCGATCAGGCCAACCAGCAGGCGGCCCAGTATGGCATTGAGATCGTGGACGTGCGCATCCAGCGGACCGATCTGCCCCTGGAAAACTCCAAAGCGGTCTTCCGCCGCATGCAGACAGAGCGGGAACGGCAGGCCAAGACCTATCGTGCCCAGGGCGAGGAAGAGGCCGTCAAGATTCGTTCCCAGGCTGCCCGGGAACGGGAAGTGCTCTTGGCCAATGCCTACAAGGAGGCCCAGGAACTGCGCGGACAGGGCGACGCCGATGCCACCCGCATCTATGCCGAAGCCTACCGGCGGGACCCGGAATTTTTTGAGTTCAAGCGGATGTTGGATGCCTACGAAAAGGTATTTGCCAAAGAGACGACCATCATCCTGGAGCCCTCCGGATTTTTCCGCTACCTCCAGGATGTGGATTTTCCGGAAAAGGCCAGTGCCACGTTCAATCGACCGGATGGTGCAGGACGCAGTGAATGATTTTTTGACGGCCATCGGCCTGGTGATGATTCTGGAAGGGATACCCTATTTTGCCATCCCGGAGCGGATGCGGCGCATGGTGGTCCAGGTTGCCGCGTTGCCGGACCCCCTGTTGCGGCGCACAGGATTTTTTCTGATGTGTTTGGGATTGTTGCTGATCTATCTGGTACGAGGGTAACCGGCCATGGCCATCCGTGACGATCAGCCCGGTGCAGACGGCCCGGCGCTGCACGAGACACCTGGGGAAGAAACGGACGCACCCACCCGGGAGAAACGCAATTTAAGCGATGCAGGGATTGACTTGAATGGGGTGCGTCGGTTATTCAAGCGGTTCCATGGTTTTGTGCCAGCCTCCCGACTGCTGGAGTTGGCTGCCGAGGTGACACTGGAGATGGATGCCGAGGTGGATCTGCTGGCCACCTTCGACGCCACTGCCGACGGGCAACTCCTGCGGCTGCAGGGTCGGTTGGCTTGTGTGGTGCGACTCAGCTGTGCCCGCTGCCTGACCGATTTTTCCACCCGATTGGCAATCGGGCTGGATCGGCTTTTTGTGCCCGGCCCGGATCCGGCCGGGGCCGACAGTCAGCAGGAGATGGTGGAGGATTTGACCTACCTGCCCGACTATCATCTTTCCATCGCGGCAGTGGTGGAGGAGGAGTTGCTGCTGGCCCTGCCCATGGTGCCGCTCTGTCATCCGCAGTGTGCGGGGTTGTGTCCCGGCTGTGGGGTCGACCGGAACAGGGAGGCCTGTCGTTGTACGGAAAACACGGCGGACGGACCGTTCGCCGTATTGAAAAAACTGAAAACTTTTTGATATCAGGAGAAGAATAATGGCCGTACCCAAGAAGAAAAGCTCCTCGTCCCGCGGTGGTCATCGCCGGTCGCACGATGCCATTCCGGTGCCCAATCTGGCCGTCTGTGCCAACTGCCAGGAGATGCGCCCCGCGCACCGTGTCTGTCCCAAATGTGGTTGGTATGATGGTCGTGAGGTTATTCGGATCGAGGAATAGTCCCACGGCCGCACCTTCGTTCGAGACCATCCGCCCGTGACCATCCGCATTGCTCTGGACGCCATGGGGGGGGATAACGCCCCCCAGTCGGTGGTTGATGGTGCGTTGCGTGCCATGGCGGCCGGCAGTCGGGCCGAGTTCACCCTGGTCGGCCGCGAGGATGTCATCCGGGTAGAGTTGCAGCGTGCGGGAGCGGCGGACCGGCCATTTCACATCCAATCGGCCTCCCAGATCGTCGGCATGGGTGAGAAGCCCGCCCAGGCCATGCGCAACAAGAAGGATTCGTCGTTGCGGGTGGGTGCCAATCTGGTCAAGGAGGGACGAGTGGACGCCTTCGTCTCGTCCGGCAACACGGGTGCCCTGATGGCCACGGCCCGTTTTGTCCTCAAAACCCTGCCGGGCATCGACCGGCCCGCCATCGCCTCCCTCATGCCTTCCACCACGGGCCAGGTGCTGATGCTGGACCTGGGAGCCAATGTGGATTGCACGGCCGACCATCTGTGCCAGTTCGCCTTGATGGGAGAGGTCTTCGCCTCGGCGGTGCTGAACATTGACAATCCCAGAGTGGCCCTCCTCAACATTGGCGCCGAAGAGGAAAAGGGCAACGAGGTGGTCAAAGTGGCGGGCGAACGCCTCCGCAAGATCAGCCGCGGTTTTGTCGGCAATGTAGAGGCAACCGGCATTTTTCATGGCAAGGTGGATGTGGTGGTATGCGACGGTTTTGTGGGCAATGTCAGCCTGAAAACGGCAGAAGGGGTAGCCACCATGCTGGTCCATTTTCTGCGGGAAGCCTTCAACCACTCCTGGGCGGCCAAGCTGGGTTATCTGGTGGTGCGGCCTGCCTTTCGGCGTTTCCGGGACCGGTTTGACCCGCGGGTCTACAACGGAGCCATGCTGTTGGGTTTGAACGGGGTGGTGGTCAAGAGCCACGGTTCTGCGGACGGCTTCGCTTTTTTTCACGCCATCAAGGTGGCCGAAGAGTTGGTGGCCAACCGGGTCAATGACAAGACCCAGGCAATTGCCTTGAAAATGCAGGCCATGGCGCCCATCAACAGCAGCACGCCGAACGATGCGGCATCCATCAACGGGGAGAACGGCCCTTGACCATGCTGTCGACACGCATTATCGGCTGCGGTTCCCATCTGCCGGAGCGCATCCTGACCAACGCAGAACTGGCCAGCCGCCTGAATACGACCGATGAGTGGATTCGCTCCCGCACCGGCATTGCCGAACGACATATCGCCGCACCCGGGGAGTTGACCTCGGATCTGGCCGTCAAGGCTGCCGAGCGGGCCCTGGCCCAGGCCGGCCTGTCTGCCGAGTCCCTGGATTTCATCCTGGTCGCCACCACCACTCCCGACCTGGTCTTTCCTTCGACGGCCACCATCGTCCAGCACAAGCTGGGAGCTGCCCGCACCCAAATGCCCGCCTGTGACATCCAGGCCGTCTGTGCGGGGTTCATTTACGGGTTGGCCCTGGCAGACGGCCTGATCCGGTCCGGCATGGCGCGGCGCATTCTGGTCATCGGTGCGGAAACCATGAGCCGGGCAGTAGACTGGCATGATCGGACCACCTGCATCCTGTTCGGGGATGGTGCGGGGGCGGTCGTTCTGGAGGGCAGCCCGGTGGCCGGACAGGGCATCCTCTCCACCCATCTCCATGCTGACGGCTCCTTCGAAGAGCTGCTGCGTACCGATGGCGGCATCTCCCATGGGCTGCTGGTGGATGCGGCCAGCGGACGCGGACTGACACAAATGCGGGGCAACGAGGTATTCAAACAGGCCGTCAAGGCACTGGAGGGGATTGTCGACGAAACCCTGACCGCCAACGGCCTGGCCAAGTCCCAGATCGACTGGCTGGTGCCGCATCAGGCCAACATACGCATCATTCACAGCACGGCCAAGCGGCTGGGCATGTCCATGGACCGGGTGGTCATGACGGTGGACCGGCACGGCAACACCTCGGCGGCCAGCGTACCTCTGGCGCTGGACGAGGCCGTGCGCGACGGGCGCATTCAACCGGGTCAGTTGTTGCTGCTGGAGGCTTTCGGGGCCGGTTTTACCTGGGGATCTGCCCTGGTGCGCTGGCAGTAGACCGGCACCTCAGCAACCCGGTACCTTGACAGCGTGCCACCCTCTCTCACGTCCGCCAGTATTCCGCAACAAGCCGCCCCCCCAGTTCCTGGGCCTGCTCCACGGTCAGATGCCTGATCACCTCCAGGCAGATGGAACGATAAAACAGCATGAACCCGGAAAACATTTTATAGTCATGCAAATAGTATCTGGTCGTCACATAAAAAAGTTCCAGAGGCATGTCAAAGTTTAAAAAATTTTCCTGCAATTTCTTGAATATGTATTCCGGAAACCAGCCGGCAAAGGAGAAGGAGCGGTCACTGCCTTCCGGCGAGGGGCGGCCATCGGCATCCACGTCTGCCCTGGAGATCAGCAACTCCCCGTCCATCAGGGTGATTTTCCCTGACAAATCCCGGGTGGAAAAGGCAAACCGGTTGTCCTTCAAGGTTTTGACAAACCATTCCGTGCTGTACAACTCTTTGAGGATGAGAAACAGGGCCTCATGAGGCTCTGCACCCTCGATAATGCGCATAATGTCTTCCTTGTTGGCGTACAAGGCCTGCTGTTCTTCCATTGCATCCACTCCCCGTCGGTATATGCTGATCAGACCGGGTGACCGGCCACGAACCTTTCAAGCGCTCTCCCCCTGCGAGCGGCGACCCTGCTGAACCAGCCAGACCGCGAAGGTCTGCAGGGCACCACGCAAGGTTGCCGCCTCGGGGGAGGCCAGCCACTGCGGGGTGTCCAGGTCCAGATTGAAGTCGACTGCCAACTCTTGAACCAGGTGTTCCAGGGTTCCCTGGACTGTTTTGCTGGACTCATTCAAAATTTCATCAACGGCGCACGTCATCGCACTCGGACTCCCTGTCAAAAGCCATCCGCAACAGGATGACATTATAGCAAGGCACGCCTAAAATAAAGCACAATCTGACTAGGCCAACGCTTTTTCACGGAACCCTGCACATGCCCTCATTCACCCTGATGATACAAGGCACGGCCTCCTCCGCGGGCAAGTCACTCGTGACGGCGGCGCTCTGTCGCATCCTGCGTCGGCGGGGGGTGGCAGTGGCCCCGTTCAAACCGCAAAACATGTCCCTGAACAGTGCCGTGACACCGGAAGGGGGCGAGATGGGCCGGGCGCAGGCCCTGCAGGCCCAGGCGGCAGGTCTGCTCCCCCATACCGACATGAATCCCGTCTTGTTGAAACCCAACACCGAGGTGGGCACCCAGGTCATCGTCAACGGTCACCCCATCGGCAACATGAGCGCCCGGGCCTATCAGCCCTTCAAGGCAACCCTGTTGCCGGTGGTACTGGCGGCCCATGCCCGACTGGCGGATCGGTATGCGGTCATACTGGTGGAAGGCGCCGGTTCGCCGGCAGAGATCAATCTGCGGGACGGCGACCTGGCCAACATGGGCTTTGCCGAGGCGGTGGATTGTCCGGTCATTCTGGTCGGCGATATTGATCGGGGGGGGGTGTTTGCCCAGTTTGTCGGCACCCTGGCGTTGCTGTCCGCCTCCGAACGGCAGCGGGTCATCGGTTTTATTGTCAACAAATTTCGCGGTGATGTCACCCTGCTGGAGCCGGGTTTGCGCTGGCTGGAGGAGAAGACCGGCAAGCCGGTGTTGGGTGTCCTGCCGATGATGATGGATTTATCCCTCCCGGAAGAGGATGGTTTTTTTGCCCCGCGTCCAGACCGGCCGGGATGTGCCCGCTGCGGCGCCTGGCGAGGCCGGGTGGTGGTGCCCCGTCTGCCCCGTCTCAGCAATCATACCGATCTGGACCCTCTGAGGGATCACCCGGCCATCGAATTGATCTGGGTGGCGGCACAGCAGCCCATCCCCCCGGCCGAGCTGCTGCTGCTGCCCGGCAGCAAGAGTGTACGGGCCGATCTGGCCTGGTTGCGGGCCAACGGCTGGGAAGCGGTCATCCACCGGCATCTGCGGCATGGGGGCAAGGTGTTGGGCCTGTGCGGCGGATTGCAAATGCTGGGCACGGCCATCCACGATCCGGATGGCGTGGAGGGGGTGGCCGGCTCCAGTCCGGGACTGGGATTGCTGCCAATGGAGACCACGATCACCCAGCACAAGACCCTCTGTCAACGGCGGGGCCGATTGTTGCTGGCCGGCGCAGCCCCGGTGACAGGTTATGAAATTCACATGGGTATCTCCAGCGGTCCCGCCCTGTTGCGGCCGGTGGTACAACTGGAGGGGGGCGAACCGGAAGGGGCCATGGCCGAAGATGGACAGGTCATGGGCAGTTATCTGCATGGCTTGCTGGACCAACCCGAGGCACTGGCAGCCATACTGGCCTGGGCAGGGTTGACGGCAGCGGCGTTTGACAGCCACGCCGAGCAGGAAAACAGCCTGGAACGGTTGGCAGACCGGATGGAGC
This sequence comes from Magnetococcus sp. DMHC-8, assembly GCA_039908555.1. Classification (GTDB taxonomy): domain Bacteria; phylum Pseudomonadota; class Magnetococcia; order Magnetococcales; family Magnetaquicoccaceae; genus Magnetaquicoccus. Next base: position 5,687 of record JAMOAX010000033.1, on the reverse strand, counting down.
AGGCGTTGCGACCGGATTTTCTGGAAAAGCTGGTACAGAAGCCCGAGATGATATCACAATTTGCAACCCATTCACCCACTTGATACGGGAACAAACCACATGCCGGAACCCTTTTCCTGGACGGAGCTGTTCGGTTGGCTGGCCACCCTGCTCTCCGTGCCCTCCCTGTTGCCGCAAATCTGGAAAACCTGGCGCACCCGGTCTGCCCGGGATCTCTCCTTCCTCTGGCTGGCCATGGCCCTGCTGGGCACGGTGTCCTGGACAATCTATGGCCTGCTCCTGCCCGCCACGGCGGTGATGTGGTCCAACCTGCTGGGTTCTCTCCTGCTGCTCGGCCTGCTGCTCATGAAATGGCGGTTCAGGTAGGTAACATCGGTGGACGGTGAAGGAGCTACTGGGTTACAAAAACCCTCCACCATGCAGAACTTATATCGTCCACGGTGAGATGTGGTGGTGCCGAATGCGGGCACAAAAAATCGCCAACTGTCGGGGGCGGTAATCCGCCGTACGTTGTGGAGGTTTCGAAGCTCCGGCAACGAGACTGCGACAGATGGGTGGTGAATGCCAAACAAAAATTTTGACAGAGGGTGCGGTTTTTGTGGTATGCTGCCCCCATCAGTCACCGTGATTGGAGTAACCGGCATGACCGCTACCGCCTTTGACACACTTGAATTTGTTGAATCTCTTGAAGCGTCCGGTTTTACCAAGGAACAATCCAGGGGTATGGCTGGAGTTTTCAAGAAGGCGCAGGATGCCCAACTGCAGGAACTGGCCACCAAAGGGGATATTGCGCTGCTCAGGGCAGAAATGCGTGAACTCAAGCTGGAGCTCATGTCGGAGATCAAGCTTAACCGCTGGATGCTGGCACTGGTCGTCGCGTCAACCGTCATCCCCGCCCTGAAGACGCTGCTGGGATAGACCTTCCCGTTCTTGCGTTGCATATTATTCTCCAAAATCCAAAACAAGCTGACGGGATGGCTCGGGTACCACCCCACTGGCGAGTTCTGATGCCCTGCTGGCCGAAACGATGATCAAGGCCCGGGCTGCGATCAGGGCGGGGCAGACGCCAGTTCAGCCAGGATCAACCGTTCGGCCACCTCCGGCAGATCCCGCGCCACCTGCGCGCGGGCCATCTGGCTGGCCATCTGCCGAATCTGCGGGGCAAAGGTCTCCCGGACCAGTTGATCAAACCCTTCGGGAAGCACGAGTTCCCGGGGGAAAACCGTCTGCACGGTCTCGCCCTTGAGCCGTTCGATCTCCTCCTGTACCTGCCTGGCCACCAGGGCCGGCATCCATGCCTGCACCGACTCCTGCACCAGCGCCCGCCACCGGTCCATGACCAGTACCGTCAACCGCTGTTCCAAGGCTGCCTCATCCCCGCTGTTCATCTGTTCATCTCCCCAGCCAACGCAACAGTGCCGGACCGGCTTCGGCCAGCGGCACCCGTTCCATCAACCCGCCGGTGCGCGCCTGAATCTCCACCATACCCTCCTTGAACGAACGCCCCCCCACCAGCACCCGCCAGGGCAATCCCAGCAGATCGGCATCCTTGAACTTGACACCGGCCCGTTCGTCCCGGTCATCCAGCAACACCTCCACCCCGGCGGCCAGCAATGCCTGATAAAGCCCTTCTCCGGCCTCCATCTCGCGGGCCTCCCGGGGGTTGAGCAGGAGCAATGCCACATGGAAAGGCGCCAGCGACAAAGGCCAGCAGATGCCCTGGGCATCATGGTGCTGCTCGATGGCCGCCGCCACGATGCGCGAGACCCCAATCCCGTAACAACCCATGAGCAGGGTCTGCTCCAACCCCTGGCTGTCCAGCACCCGCACCCCCATGGCCTGGGAATATTTGTCTCCGAGTTTGAAGACGTGTCCCACTTCGATGCCCTGATGCCGCTGCAGACGACCGGTGACACACCGGGAGCAGGGCTCGCCCGCCACGACGTTGCGCAGGTCGGTAAACGACGGCGCGGGCAAATCCCGCTCCCAGTTGACCTGCTGCCAATGCCACCCCTCCTCGTTGGCGCCACAGACAAAGTTGGCCAGACCTTGCAACTCCCAATCGGCCAGCACAGGCAGGCGACTGCCCACCGGTCCCATGGAGCCCATGGACACCCCGGCCAACTGTGCCGCCCGCTCCGGTTCGATCAGGGTCACCTGGGGCACATCCAGGGCCGCCGCCGCCTTGACCAGGTTCAGTTCCCGGTCACCACGCAGCAACAGCAGAACCGGCCCCTCCACCGTGTCCACCAGCAGGGATTTGACCACCCGTTCCGCCGGCACGTTCAGGAACTGCGCCACAGCCTCGATGCTCTTCTGTCCGGGGGTGGCCACGCGCCGCATGGGGGCCAGGGGTTCGGACCCGGCGGGCTCCACATCACCTGCCACCGCCTTTTCCAGATTGGCGGCATAATCGCACTGATCACAGGAGACGATGACATCCTCGCCAGAGTCGGCCAGGACATGAAATTCATGGGACGACGCCCCGCCGATGGAACCGGTGTCGGCCTCCACCGCCCGGAAAGCCAGTCCACAACGCTGAAAAATGCGCTGGTAGGCCGAGAACATGGCCTGATAACTCACCTCCAGGCCGTCCGTGTCGAGGTCGAAGGAGTAGGCATCCTTCATCAAAAACTCCCGCCCGCGCATGATGCCGAACCGGGGCCGGATTTCGTCACGGAATTTGGTCTGGATTTGGTAAAAATTGGCCGGCAACTGCCGGTAGGAGCGAATCTCCCGGCGTACCAGATCGGCAATGACCTCTTCGTGGGTGGGACCGAAACAAAACGACCGGTCATGGCGGTCGACCAGGCGCAGCAACTCCTTGCCATACCGTTCCCAGCGACCGGACTCCTGCCACAGTTCCGCCGGTTGCACCGCCGGCATCAACACCTCCTGGGCGCCGGCCTGGTCCATCTCCTGCCGCACGATGGCCTCCACCTTGCGCAACACCCGCAAGCCCAGGGGCAACCAGGTATAAATGCCCGATCCCAACGGTCGGATCAGCCCGGCCCGCAGCATGAGGCGATGGGAGACCACCTGGGCATCCACCGGGTCTTCCCGCAGGGTGGGCAGCAACAGCTTACTGAAACGCATGACGACTCCTCTACTGGCCTCCCGAAATGAAGGCATAGGCAGAATGGTTGTGAATGGACTCAAAATTTTCTGATTCTACCGTAAACAGGGTGATGCGCGCATCCTTTTCCAGATCGGCGGCGACCGCCCGGACGATATCCTCGACAAAACGGGGGTTGTCATACGCCTTTTCAGTCACATATTTTTCGTCCGGTCTTTTGAGAATGGGATAGAGTTGACAGGAGGCATGGCGTTCGACCAGCTCAATGATCTCCTCCACCCAGATAAATTTTTTGTAACGCAGGGTCACCGTGACATGGGAGCGCTGGTTGTGGGCGCCATAACTGGAGATCTCCTTGGAACAGGGGCACAGGGAGGTCACCGGCACCATCACCCCCAGGGTCAGTTGATACTTTTCCTGGATGCGCACCCCGGCAAACCGCACCTGATAATCCATCAGTGCCGACGCCCGGGAGACGGGGGCCACCTTGCGCATGAAATAGGGGAATTCCAGTTCGAGATGGGCCTCTTCCGCGTTCAGGCAGTGCTGAATCTGGCGCAAAATATCCGGCAGTTTTTCCACCGAAATGGTTTCATCCTGTTCGGCCAACACCTCCAGAAAACGGGACATGTGGGTTCCCTTGAACTGGTGGGGCAGTTTGACGTACATGTTCACGGAGGCAATGGTATGCTGATTGCCCCGATCCCGGTCGCGTACCAGGATAGGGTAGCGAATGTTCTTGACCCCCACCCGGTCGATGCTGAGTCGCCGGGAGTCCTCCTGTGCCTGCACGTCCCGCAGGATGTGCGCCCCGGTCCCGGCGGGAGGATGTGATGTGTCGGCCTCCGGACCAGGGACCGGGTCATGGCCGGACCGGGCGGGATCGTCCCGACTGTGCATTGCCTCCCTGGTCAATTCTGCTCTCCTGTGGTGCGTCGTGAAAAAAGCGGTGATTGGGCCGCTTCCCGTTTGGATATGTCCAGCCATTTGGTGTATAGTGCCTTTCCCTTGAATGGGCAAGACCCCAGCAAACATTCACACACTCTGCACCGGGCCCCGAACATTATGCAAAAAATTGGAATCATTACAAAAAAGTCCGATCCACACGCCTGGGAAACCACCAAAATTCTGGCCCAGTGGCTCCATGGTCAGCATCGGCAGGTGACCGTCGGTCTGGAGACCGCCGCCGCCGTCCACATCCCGCCGGAACTGGCCGAACAGCGTCACCAGGATGACATCCCGGAAGGGCAGGACATGGTGGCCGTCATCGGCGGGGATGGCACTTTTCTCGCGGCCTTCCGGGCCATCGGCGCACGGGAAATTCCCGTTCTGGGCATCAACATGGGACGACTGGGCTTTCTCACCGAGGTGCCCCACGACACCATGCTCGCCACCATGGCCGAGGTGCTGGACGGACACTACCGGGTGGAGGTGCGCATGTTATTGAACGTGAGCGTCTTTCGCCGGGGTGAAGAGGTGCTGTCGCATTGCGTCATGAATGATGTGGTGTTGCACAAGGGAGCGCTGGCGCGCATGATCGAATTCCAGGTCGCCATTGACAAGCAGTTTGTCTTTTCCGCCCGGGCGGATGGTCTGATCATTGCCACGCCGACCGGTTCGACCGCCTATGCCCTGTCGGCGGGCGGACCCATTCTGCATCCCGGTATCGATGCCCTGTTGTTGACCCCCATTTGTCCCCATACCCTCACCAACCGTCCCATTGCGGTCCCGGGCCTGGGCAGCATCAGTGTCACCTTCCCCAACCGGGCCGGCCATGGCGACGAGCAGAAGGATCGGCTGCTGACCCTGGACGGTCAGACGGGTTTCAACCTGGTGGATGGCGACCGGATACTGGTCCGCCGTTCGCCGCATCGGCTGCAGGTATTGCATGCCCCCAATCGTAACTATTATACCGTACTGCGAGAAAAATTGCACTGGGGAGAACAGGTGGGCACGTAGTGCGCCCCCCGTGCATCCCCGCACCGGACTACCCGCCTGCCAAGGAGTGATGGTTATGAGACGCTGGCGACATGTGCCTCTGTTCATATATTTGTTGTTTGTTTACAATATGGTGGTTTTTGCCAACGAGGTGGTCAGCGGCTTCACCCTGAGCACGGTGCTGTATACCTTCACCATGCTGTCCGGACCGGTCTTGACGATCAACGTCGGGGAGTCGTTGCTGATGGTGGGGGTGATCGCCTTGTATGTGGAGATCCTGAAAACGACCCAGGGAGGAGCCGTTACGACCTGGGATCATCTGTTTGCCATGGTGACTTTTGCGGGTTTTTTGGTGGAATTTTTGCTGGTGGCCAGGGCGGCCACAGCCATCTTTTTCACCCTGATGCTCATGGCCCTGATGGCGGTCGTCGCCGGCTATACCGCCTCCATGACCACTGTCCGGCGGGAGATCGGCGCAATGGAGGGCACATGACATCCAGCACGGGGCCTTGATCATCATGTCGTCCGACAGGGTGTCAAAACCCGCCAGCCGGCCTGCCTGCGGCGCACGCTGAAAACGCCGCAGCAAAAAGCGGCTGCGGCTCTTTTGAAAAGCCACAGCAAAATCCCAGGGCGCTGCCCTGGACCCGCCAGGGGGGTGACCCCCCTGGAC
>JAMOAX010000032.1:0-23576 GCA_039908555.1 Magnetococcus sp. DMHC-8 | reverse complement strand
TTATTGGGCTTCACCTGGGTTGAGTGGGCTGGAATCCCCGCAGCCGCAGTGCATTGCTCACCACGGTCACGCTGGACAGGCCCATGGCGGCGGCGGCGAAGACGGGGGAGAGTTGCCAGCCGAACAGGGGATACCAGAGACCAGCGGCCAGGGGAATCAACAGGACATTGTAGGCGAAGGCCCAGAACAGGTTTTGGCGAATGTTGGTCATGGTGGCCCGGGAGAGCTGGATGGCCGCCACCACTCCCCGGGGATCGCTGTGCATCAGGGTGATGTCGGCAGCCTCCATGGCCACGTCGGTGCCGCCGCCCATGGCGATGCCCACCTGGGCCTGGGCCAGGGCCGGTGCATCGTTGATGCCGTCTCCCACCATGGCCACCACCTTGCCCTCCGCCTGCAGGCGGCTGATTTCGGCGGCCTTGTCGCCTGGCAGTACCTCGGCCAGCAGGTGGGTGATGCCCAATTGTGCGGCGATGGCCTGGGCGGTGCGCCGGTTGTCACCGGTCAGCAGGGCCACCTGGATGCCCGCCTGTTGCAACGCCGCCACCGTGGCCCGGCTGCCGGGTCGCAGGGTGTCGGCGATGGCCAGCACGCCGACGGCCCGTCCCGCCACGGCGGCCAGGATGGCGGTTTTGCCGTCCTGTTCCAGACCTGCCAGGGTGGTCTCCAGCGGGGTGACATCAATCCCCTCGGCCAGCAGGAATCGGCGTGTGCCGACCCGGATTGCCTGCCCGCTCACCTGGGCCCGCACCCCCTGTCCGGGCAACGCCTCGAAAAAGTCCGGCTTGGGCAAGGTCAGTTTGGCCTGCCGGGCGTGGGCAACGATGGCCTGGGCGATGGGATGTTCCGAGCCCCGTTCCGCTGCGGCGACCAGGGCGAGGTCGTCCGGGGTGCCGGTCCAATCGGTCAACACCGGTTTGCCCTCGGTCAGGGTGCCGGTTTTGTCGAAGAGCACCCAGTCCAGCCGATGGGCGGTTTCCAGGGCGGCGCTGCCACGGATCAGGATACCCTGTTCCGCCCCCCGACCGGTGCCCACCAGAATGGAGGTGGGGGTGGCCAGGCCCAGGGCACAGGGACAGGCGACGATCAGCACTGCCACGGCATTGAGCAGGGCGCGGGTAATGGCCGGTTCCGGCCCGAACAGCCACCAGACCATGAAGGTCAGGGCGGCCGTGAGCAGGACCACGGGGACAAAGAGGGCGGCGATCCGGTCCGCCAGGTGGGCGATGGGGGGTTTGGCCCCCTGGGCCTGGCGTACCAGGGTGATGATCTGGGCCAGCACCGTATCCTGTCCCACCCGGGTGGCGGTACAGACCAGCGCCCCCCGGCCATTGAGGGTGCCGCCGATCACCGGGTCCCCCACCCCCCGGTCCACCGGGACGGATTCGCCGGTGATCATTGATTCATCGATGCTGGAGCCCCCCTCCAGGATCACGCCGTCCACCGGCATTTTTTCCCCGGGACGGACCACCACCCGGTCGCCGGGCAACACCTGGGCCAGGGGAATGTCCACCTCGATGCCGTCCCGGATCACCCGGGCCTGTTTGGGCACCTGGCCGATCAACTGGCGAATGGCCCGGGAGGTTTGGCCCTTGGCGCGGGCCTCGAGAAAGCGGCCCAGCAGGATCAGGACGATGATGGTGCCGGCCGTCTCGAAATAGACTGCCGGCGCCATGCCGGTGGTTTGCAGGAGTTCCGGTTTGAACAAAACCAGCAGGGAGTAGAGGTAGGCGCTGAAGGTGCCGACGGTCACCAGGGTATGCATGTTGACGGCGCCGTGTCGCCACAGGGTCAAGGTGCTGCGGTGAAAATACCAGCCCACCCAGAACTGGAGCGGTGTGGTCAGGAGGGCCTGCCAGGCGTGATTGGCCTGGGTGGAGAGGGCCGGCAACCCGTGCTGGCCGAGCATGGCGCCATGATCCAGCAGCATGACCACCCCCAGCAGGGCGGCGCCGCAGCCCAGGCGGAGGCGCAACTCCCGGTATTCCCGCTGCCGTTCCTGTTCGGCCCGGTCTTCCGGGGCGGTTTCCGCCGAGGCGGGCAGCAGTTCAAATCCCAGGGCCTGCACGGCCTGTTGCATCCGGCCAAAATCAACCTGTTCCGGGATGTAGCGCACCTGGACCGTGGCGTTGGCCAGGTTGACCTCCACGGCCCGCATGCCCTCCAGTGGTGTGAGGGCGGTTTCGGCCCGTCGGACGCACGAGGCACAGGAGAGGCCCTTGATGGTCAGGGTGGCCGTCTGTTCCGGCACGGTAAAGCCGGCCTGTTGCACCTGTTCGATCAGCGTGGCCAGGGGCAGGGTGGTGGTGAGGGTGGCGCGGGCGGTGGCCAGATTGACACTGGCCTGCTCAACGCCCGGCTGCTGCTCCATGTGGCGCTGCAGCCGGGCGGAACAGGAACCGCAGGAGAGGCCGGCAATGGGCAAAGTGATGATTTTAACGGGTTGGTTCATGGGTTTACCTCCATGTTACGCCTCTCTGGCACGAAAGCGCACCTCCTGCTGGGGAAAGGGAATTTCGATGGCATGTTCGACGAAGGCCCGGTTGATGGCGGTGTTGAGGCGATCCCGGATGACCCAGCGCAACCCCGGGTCGGGGAGGAAGACCCGCAGTTCAAAATCGAGGGAGCTGGGACCATGGTGGAGGAAGAGGGCCTCGGGGGCGGGTTCCCGCAGGACTTCGGGCTGCTGCAGGGCCAGTCCCAGCAGCAGGCTTTTGACCTGCTCGATATCGCTGCCATAGGCCACGCCGATGGGGATGACGATGCGCAGGGTGGTATTGGCCAGGGTCCAGTTGGTGACCTCCTTGGTGATCAGATCCCGGTTGGGGATCAACTGTTCCTGGTAGTCGGTGTTGAGCACGGTGGTGGCGCGAATGTTGATGCGGGTGATGCGACCGGTGATGCTGTTGCCGATGGTGATCATGTCCCCCACCCGGACCGGACGTTCCAGGAGGAGGATGATGCCGCTGACAAAATTGGCGACGATCTCCTGCAGGCCGAAGCCGATGCCCACGCTGATGGCGGCCACCAGCCAACCGATTTTGGCGATGTCCAGGTGCAATTCGTTGAGGGACGACAGCAGACCGACGATAAAAATCATGTAGCGGGAGATGGTCAGCACCGCATAGCGGGAGCCGGCATCGAGGGAGAGCCAGGGATAGAGCAGCAGTTCGTAGATGCGCGGCAAATGTTTGACCACCCAGCCGACCACCAGCAATGTAAAGAAAAAGCGCAGCAAATCCAGTAGTGTGACCAGAACCAACTGGCCATCGCTGCCGGTGGTGCTGTAGACGGTCCAGCCTTTGAAGATCTGGAAGGTTTGTTCGTGCACTCCCCAGTAGTTGCTGAGCAGCGCCAGGCCGCCCAGGACAAACAGGAGGCGCAGGGAGTCGTTGATCTGCCGGGTGATCTGGCTGCGGGTCAGGTTGCCCCGGGCGCCCGGGGCCAGGACGGTGGGCATGCGGCGGCGGCGGCGGATCAGCAGATCGATGGCCGAGGCCAGGGCCCGGTAGAGACCGATCAGCAGGAAAAAAGTGAGCACCGAGCGGATGCCGTTGTAGGCCAGCCAGCCGGCCCCGAAGCGATAGCCGGCGATATCCAGGCCCACCACCCCGACCATGAACAGGATCAGCAGGCGGCTGATGGCTGGCCAGTAACGGCCGAGCCGGGCGACGAAGGAGGGTTTGAGCGGTGGGGTGGCGGGTCGGGCGGCGGGTGCGGCCTGGGCAAAGGCATGGCGTGACAATGGCGCCCCGGCGCGCATCAGCCGGTAGAGGGCGAAGGCGGTGATGCCTTCAAACAGGGTATAGCCCAGGCGCGGCAGGGCCTCATGGTGGAAGGGCGGTCCCCGCAGGATGAACCAGGCCGGCAGGCAGAGCAGGCCGGCCAGCAGCATGATGGTCACAAACTGTGCCAGGCTTTGGGTGACCTCGGCCGGCAGGTGCAACCACCGTTCCGCCAGCCCGCCCTGGGCCAGCAGTTGCCGGTTGGCGCGCCACAGGAACCAGAAGGCGGCCAGCAACAGGAGGCTTTGGTGCCCGACCTGGTAGGGTACGGTGGCCAGGATAGTCGTCGGCATGAGCAGATGGACGGCCAGGGCCAGGGCCAGCAGCCAGGCTGGTCCCGGCATGGGGAGCAGCAGGGTGGCCAGCAGGGCCTGGGAGTGCCGCGGAGCGGGCGGGGCAGCGGTCGAGGCGGGCACACGGGTGATGGCCAGGCGACGGAGGGACTGGTTGCACCACAGCAGAGCGGGCAGCAGCAGGAGCAGGCCGGCACCGGTCAGCAGGGCGGCGGGGTGGTGCAGGGCATGCCATCCTTCGGTCATCTGTTCGGGGGTGATGGCCTGGCGCCAGAGGGTGGCCAGGGCGCCGGGGCGGCTGGCGGAAAAAAGTTCCTCTGCCAGTTGCGTCAGCAGAGAGAGGCCCAGGGGTGGGGCATCCTGAATCCAGAAAATGCGGGAGATGAGAAAGTTTTCCAGCCGATGCAGGGTGTTGTTGCGCTCCAGGGTCAGCAGCCGCAGGCGTTGTCCGTCGGCCTGCAGGTCGAACAACAGCCGTTTTTCATCGCTCAACGCCTGCCGGTAACCGTTCAGCAGCGGGGTGGCCTGTTGGATGAACGCCTCTTTTTGTCGGTCGAGCAGGCGGGTTTGCAGGTCGGTCATGGCCGTGGTCCAGGAGGCGTTCAGGTCGGCCAGGGCGGCGTCCATGACGAACAGCCGGGGTTGCAGGTCGGTGAGTTGTGCCAGCAGCCCGGGGTAGAGGGGTTCGCGCAAATCCCAGCGGCGCCGGGTGAGGCGCTTGTAATTTTCCTTGAGAATGTCTGCTGCCAATCCCTGGGTGCCGAACTGCTGGGTCAAGGTTTCCAGGCTTTTCAGTTCATCTTTTTCATTTTGCAGCAAATGTTCCTGTTCGGACGCGGCACTGACCATTTCGGTGTGCAGTTTGCTGAGATCGGCGCTCTCTTTTTGCAGGCGGGCGATGGCCAAATCCCAATGGGTCAAAAATTTTTCGGTCGGGGAGACGGCCTGTTGGGCCGCCAGTTCCTTGCGTTGCAACTCGGCCTGGCGGATCGTCACGGCGGCGGCCTGCTGGTTGTTGAGGGCCTCCTGATAGAGGGCAAAGACCCGCTGCTGGTATTGGCGGGTGGCCTGGGCAACCTCCAGTTGTTTGTCCTGGAGGGCCACAGCGGCCATGGCGACCGTGTGTTCCGCCTCCCAGCGCATGCCCTGGACCTGGGCCAGTTGCGCCTCGAGGCGGGCATTGTCGACCTGCAGGGTCAACAGTCGCTTTTTGTTGCCGTCTGTTTTGGCGGCCAGTTCCCGGAATTGCTGATACCCCTCCTGGGCCTGTTTCAACCGTTCCCTGGCGGCGATGCTCTTGTCCGGCAACTGTCCCAGCAGCAATTGCCGTTCCTTGGCCTGGGCGGTCAAGGTTTCCACGGCCTGGCTGGCCTTTTCCAGGGCCTCTTGCACCTGTTTGAACTCGTCGGGGGTGGGGCGGTCCGGGGCCCTGGGGGGGGGTTGCAGGGCGATCTGGTCCAGGTTTTTTTTCAGGGCATTTTCCTGGGCCCGCCAGTCGGTCTGGGTAGCTTGCTGCAGGGCCTGCCACCGTTCCACGGTTTCCAGCAACTCCTGAAGCAGGGAGAGACGTTTTTGCAGCAGGGCGCGTTGTTGTTCCACCCCCTCCTCCTTGCTCTCCTTGGGCAATCCTGCCAGTTCGGCCGTGACCGTCTCCTGCAGGGTCCGGAGCATCGCCGGGGGCGGGGTGGGGGTCTCCCACAGGGCGGTCAAGGTGGGCGCGGCGGGCGGGGCCGGGGCGGTGGCCGGCATGGGGGCGACGACCGGGGGCGGTACGGCCTGGGCCGAAACGGTCGCCAGCCACAGGATCAACAGCAGGGGAAAAGCGCGCCAGACCGACATGATGGCATCCCACAGGAAAGAGAGAGAGGGTGATGACCGGATGGCCTGCGATGATCGCCAGATTGCCTGGCGCACGCTGAAAAGGCCGCAGCAAAAAGATGATCGCCAGATTGCCTGCGGCGCATGCTGAGGAGGCCGCAGCAAAAACCGGCTGCGGCTTTTTTGAAAATCAACAGCAACGGCAAAATCCCAGGGCGCTGCCCTGGACCCGCCAGGGGGGATGATCCCCCCTGGACCCCGCAAATCTTTTTTTACCCGTTCGATCAGGTTATTATGCTGCGCCGCCACCGGGGCGACCAGGCCACATTAACAGGTAAAGTTTCGTGGGGTCCAGGGCATTGCCACAGACCGCTTGAAAATTGCCCGTCCGATCCGTAGACTCCACCTGTCTGCAACCGGACGATCTGCCAGCCTACCACAAGAGGGGAACATTATGACATTCATCAAAAATCCTCTGGATTTTTTCAAGAAGGACCCTGCCGACGGCAAACAGGCGGTGGAAGACCGGGCCATCCATGCGCACCCTGATCTCATGCCCGGTGGTTATTATGCCTTGGCCAAGGAGTATGCCCCGGTGGTCGTCAGTTCCCATGGCATATCCTGCCGTATTGAGCATGCCCATGGGGAATATGTTGTGACCACCCACTCCCATGGCCGTCTCATTCTGCAAGAGCATCTGAATGCCCGGGACCGGAAAAAATTGTTCGTGTCCGCTTTTGATTTCAAGGGACTGGTCGGCATTCATCTCCATCCTGCCGGCATGGTTCTGGCATTGGCGCTGGCGCCGGATGTTGAAAAAAATGCCCTCGGTGCAGCACGACAGGAACAGCCGCCCGCCACCATTGTCAGCGGTCCGGTTCCGCCCAACGATGGGCCGCTCAGGGCGGGGCGGGTCATGACCATCGATCCGGCCGCCTTTTCCGAGGGGAGCCCGTTGTTGATTGCAGTCAACAACCGTCTGCTGCATATCATGGTCAAGCCGATGCAGGGGATCGGGACAGCCGTTGGTGTTTATTTGTCCAACATCAATGGTGTCGTGCGTGGAAACGCCCTCCCGGTTGCGGTGCTGCAGCGCCTGGAGAGTGTGGTGATTGACCGCCAGTTTTTCATTCGTCAGGCTGCCAATCCGGATGCCAGCATTACGGCCCGCGCCTGGAGCATGGAGATCATTGACCCTGTCATCATGCGGCTGACAATGAATGCCGCCGGGCTGCTGATCCTGGAGGAGCTTTTTACCACCCATGGTCTCAGTGTGGTGGTTGGGGGTGGGCAACCTGTCCAATTGGGGTTGCTGGGGTACAACTCGGCACCACGGGAGGAGGCCTTGCGCGCCGAATATGCCGGGACCCTGGGAAAACTGCGGGACCGGACCCGTTTCAGTGTGGCGGAACAGGGTCAGGCAGAACGGCTGCAGGGCATCCGGGATCAGCTTCTTGCGGAGGTGGCGCGGGCCATCCGCAAGGAGAATGCCGACGGGGTGGTCATGCTGGCGCTGGAGTTGGCGGTCAAGGAGGTGGTGGCTCCCCTCTGCAACGAGGCCAGTGGCAACGACCTGCTGACGACTGTCACGCACGACACGGTGAGCTTCTTGAATGCCGTGGTGGATGAGCTGGCCGTCTGGATACAGACGGACTCTTCTGTTGCCCTGTCTGCGGCCGCCATTGACCAGGTGATCGGGGAGATGGCCGGCGAGTTGCCCATGCCGGGTCTGGACGCCATGATGCGGCAGGCACTGCCCCGCATCCAGGCGGCCTGTCTGGAAGAGGAACAGCTCCACTTTGAAGACCTGTGCAGACGGGCCAGGCAATTTCTCGCCGGGTTTCTGTCTGCCAGTCGTGTCAGCCGGGATGTGCACCATCTTGCCCGACAGTTGACGCACACCAATGACCAGGAGGAGCAGCAGGCGTTGCGCGCCGATCTTGAGCAGGCGGTGCAAAAGATGATGCGGGAGACCGTGGAACAGACCCTCATCCGGTTGTGTATCAGGGGGCATTTGCCCCGCATTGAACAGGAGAAGCGTCAGGAGCTGGGAATTGTCCTGCAACAGGCGAACGGGCCGTTGCTCAAGACGGCGGATCTGGATGACATCATCAAGCGCTACAACGGGTATGTCCGCTATATTGAGCCGGCCTTTCAGGAACGTCTCAGGGCGCCGCTCAACCAGGTCATTCAAAATTTTCAGGAAGGGACCAGCAAAGAGTCGGTCGTTGTCATCAACATGGCGGGATTCATTGCCGGCCTGGCGCATTTGCGCAGTTCCGGTGGCAAGCCCGAGGGGGATGATGACGCCGCCGTGCCGACCATCACTTGCCTGCACACCATTCCGGATGCCGTACCCGACATTCAGGTGGCGCAACCGGATCGGGGGATGGCCAAGGGTTATATTCGTGTGGTGCATCGCGAGGGTCAGTTGCTGGAGACCGACTTTGCCCTCATGCTCACCGCCACTTCCCTGCCCCCCGGTGTGCCTGACACGCTTTGGTTTGTTTTCGAGGATTTTGCTGCTCACTTCATGGCGTTTCATCTGGATGCCCAGCGCAAGGTGGACCAGAAGCATCAGGATTTGATTGCCCGGCAGTTGACCCGGATACTGCTGTTGAAATTTTTCAACTTGTTGCGCGGCTTGTACTCTTTGCCAGTGGCGATCGATTTTACCGGCATTCAGGCGTTCCTGGGGGAAGCCGATGGTGTTGCCGCCATGCGTCTGGGAGAGCATCTGGGGGAGGAACTGCTGGACTTGCGGGATCGTCCTGCGGGCATGCTGGAGTCGGCCATGAATCTCAAGCATGAACTCCGGCAGATTGTTGTCAAGCTGGAGAAGGATGCGGTGATCCCGGCGGATGCATTTCGTTTCAAGCAGCGCATGCGGGCCTTTGCCACGGCCGGCGGCGGTGAGTTGCAAGTGCTGCTGCCGGCCACCATCACCGCCCGGCGTGGCAAGGTGACCATTGAAGCGGACTTTGACGGGCAGTCGTACAAGAATTCTGTTCGTCTGGCGGGGCAGGAGGATGAGAGCGGCGCAGAACCGGCGGACCAGCCGCCCCTGTCTGTGGAGCAGAAGAGGGCCCACCGTGAAATGGTGCGGGCGCAGACCGAGAAACTGAGCCGGCAGGGCATTGCGCAACTGTTGGATGGTCTTGAATTTTTCAAGCATTTTTCCAACTATGAGAAGGATCGGGTCGCCGAATTCAACCTCAGCTTCAAGCTGGTCATGCCGCAGGAAGTCGTGATCCAGGCGAACACCCTGGACACGGCTTTTTTCATTCTGATCAAGGGCAGTGTGGCGGCGACCCGGGGGATTGCCGACCGCGCAGGGAAGGCTCTTTTTATTCTGAAGGCTGGTGAGATCATGGGTGAGATGGCTTTTCTCACCGGTGAGCCCCGGACGATGAACATTGTTGCCCAGGAGAAGGCTTTGTTGCTCAGGGTGGACAGTGAATTGCTGGAGCAGTTGAGCTGTGACAGTCGGGAAAAATTCAAGGATCAACTGATCAACAAACTGGTGCAACGTCTGGCTGACACCACCAGCCGGGTCCAGAAAATGGTGCGTGCTGGCCCTGCCGGGCCGCATCGGCCTGGCTCCCGGGAGCCAGGCCAGGCAAACCAGGGGGAATGCAAGCAGTTCAGCCGGCAGGAGGCCGTTGAAAAAATCGAGCAGATTCCGTTTTTCGAGCTGTTTTCCCCGTTTGAAAAGCGGCGCATCACGGCCTTCAACACCGCGTTCTACACCTATCCTGCCAACACCCATATCATTTGTGAAGGGGACATTGACACCGCCTTTTTTATCCTGATCGATGGTACTGTTGCGGTCGTCAAGGGGGAGACCGAGATTGTCACGCTGGGACCTGGCGAATTTTTTGGCGACATGGCCTTTCTCACCAGTCTGCCCCGCACCACTGGGGTGTACAGCAAGACCGAGATCCTGGTTTTGAAAGTGGATCAGGATCTTCTGCAGCGGCTGGGTTCGGAGGTCCGGGAAAAGCTCAAGGACCGCCTGATTCGCACGCTGTGCGAACGACTGATCCAGACCACCGGAACGATATAAATCATCCAGTTATACACATCTCAAGAATCTGTTATTATTCATGGGGGTCCGGGGGAGATTATCTCCCCCGGTGGGGTCCAGGGGCAAAGCCCCTGGCGGGTCCAGGGCCGCGCCCTGGGACTTTGCCGTTGCTTTTCAAAAGAGCCGCAGCCGGTTTTTGCTGCGGCCTTTGCAACATGCGCCTTGATCATTGTTTCGTCCAACAGGGTGTCAAAACCCGCCAGCCAGCCTGCGGCGCATGCCGAAAACGCCGCAGCAAAAAGCGGCTGCGGCTCTCTTGAAAAGCCACAGCAAAATCCCAGGGCGCTGCCCTGGACCCGCCAGGGGGGTGACCCCCCTGGACCCGCAATCCCGGCCTGGTTCCCTGATGAGCATGGACGAAACGATGATCAAGGCCCGATTCACACCATGATCACGGGATGCCATACTGCTTCAGTCGCTTCCACAAAGTGGTGCGGGACATGCCCAGTTGCCGGGCCGCCTCCACCTTGTTGTCGGCGACCGACCGCAATATACGCACAATTTCCTCTTTTTCATGCGACGACCCGCCGGGAGGGCGGTAATAGCGGGTCCACTTTTTTTCCTCCCGGGGCGCCCTTTCTGCCCCTTTGAACAACTCCTCCGGCAGATGACTCGGCAAGATCAACGCTCCATCCCCCTGCACCAGGGCATACTCCAACGCATTGCTCAACTCCCGCACATTCCCCGGCCAGGGATATGCGGTCATCACCGCCAACGCCTCGCCGGACAGGGTCACCCTCTCCCGGCCGGCCGGCTTTTTCATCTGTTCCAACAACCTCTGAGCCAACAGGGGCAAATCCTCCACGCGCTCCCGCAACGACGGAACCTGCAGGGGCAATACCTTGAGCCGGTAGTACAGATCCTCGCGAAACCGCCCGGCCTGCACCATGGCAAACAGATCCCGGTTGGTGGCCGCCACCACCCGCACATCCACCGCCCTGGCCTGATTCTCCCCCAACCGCTCCACCTCCCGTTCCTGCAACACCCTCAACAGTTTCACCTGGATGGCAGGAGAAATCTCCCCGATTTCGTCCAGCAGGATGGTTCCGCCACTGGCCGCCTCGAACCGCCCCGTGCGCGCCGCGTCCGCACCGGTGAATGCCCCCCTGACATGTCCGAACAACTCGGACTCCAACAGAGTTTCTGGAAATGCCGCACAATGAACCCGCACATATGGTCCCCGATGACGCGGGGAATTCTCGTGCAACGCACGGGCCACCAGCTCCTTGCCCGTTCCGCTCTCTCCCAGAATCAATACCGTGGCATCGCTGCGAGCCGCCCGCAATATTTTCTGGATCAGTGCCCGCATGACCGGACCCTTCCCCACAAGATTGCCCAACTGCAACCGCTCACTCACCGCCTCTTCCAGCAACACCTCCTGGGTGCGGTCCTGCAGAATGACTGCCACCGGCGGTAATTGTCCCTCCTCAGGCAACAAAATGGCCCACATGCGCAAAAAAGTCTGCATCCCATCCTGCCGGTTCAGCGGCAGATCCAGGGTCTGACTGCTCTCTCCCCGGCTCGGCAACAGACTGCAGGTTCCCCGCCTGGCACAGGCACGGGCACAGGCAGCCCCCCTGAACAGACTCGGACAGAGATGACCCACCACCCGCCCCGACTCCCGACCAATCATGACCGAAGCCGCCTTGTTGATCATCACCAACCGGCGATCCTGGTCCAGAAACAACACCCCCTCTTCCAGACTGTCCAGAAACGGGGCAAGCAGCGACAAGGATAGAGACATGGAGACTCCAGCGAATGTTCACACTGAACTGTTCAGCAGACAGTTCAGTGTGAACAAGAACAGGATAAAAAATATAAAAAATTAATTTAGAATCAATATAATAACAACATGGTATGCGCGATGCGTTGAGACGGACACCGCCCCCTTCACGCCACCGGCAACCGCAAGGAGACAGAACATGGATACGCAATGAACAGGGTACACCTTCGCGCATGGTACCTTGTCGCCACGATGGATGCCAGGGTTGCCTGCGTGCGTTTTTTCCTCTCCACCCCATTCACCAAGGAGTTACGGCAATGGTCGCCACACGCGGGCTTTGGACATGGCTCACTGTCATTTGTGTTTTATCTTTCGCTGTGTTGGGCTGGGTCGGCACAGAAATCTATCTGAGTGCGCCTCCCATTCCAAAACGTGTTGTCAGTACCCAGGGGGGTATCCTGTTTGCGGATGGGCAAGTGCAACGCGGGCAGGAGGCCTGGCTCTCTGCAGGCGGGCAGCAGTTGGGATCGGTCTGGGGCCACGGCAGCTATGTCGCTCCGGACTGGTCAGCCGACTGGTTGCATCGCGAGGCACTGGCCTTGCGGACGGTCCTGGCACGGCATACCTTCGGCAAGCCGATTGAACAGTTGAGTGCCGGTCAGTTGGCCGAACTGAATCTCCGGCTGAAAACCGAGATGCGGCAGAACACCTACGACGCACAAACCGGCACCCTCACCCTGTCACCGGAGCGGGCAGAGGCCGTCACCCAGGTGGCGGCGCATTATGCCGGCCTGTTTGGTCACGATCCCTCCCTCGACACGCTGCGGGAACAGTATGCCATGAACGCTGGCACCCTGGCCGATCCCAGCGACCGGACCGCCCTGACGGCCTTCTTTTTCTGGTCATCCTGGTCGGCGGTCACCGACCGTCCGGGCAAACCGGGGGTGAGTTACACCAGCAACTGGCCCCATGAACCCCTGGTGGGCAATACGCCCACCGCCGATACCGGCATCTGGTCGATCGCCAGTGTGGTGTTGCTGATCGCGGCGATTGCGGGCATGGTTTTCTGGCAATCCATCAGAAAAGAGGAGGGAGACCCCCTGCCTCCGCATGCCGATCCGCTGTTCAACCTGCAGCCGACCCCTTCCATGCTGGCCACCAAAAAATATTTTTACGTGGTGATCGGGCTGATTCTGGCGCAGATCGGCATGGGGGTGATCACCGCCCACTATGCCGTCGAGGGCCACAGCTTTTTTGGTTTTCCCCTGGCAGAAATCCTTCCCTTCACCGTGAGCCGTACCATTCACACCCAGTTTGCGGTGTTGTGGATTGCCACTGCGTGGTTGGCAACCGGTTTATACATCGCCCCGGCCTTGTCAGGACATGAGCCGGCATACCAGAAGCTGGGTGTCGATCTGCTCTTCTATGCCCTGCTGTTCATCGTGGTGGGTTCGACCCTCTCTGGTTGGATCGGTACCTTGCAACATCTGGGCACCGATTTCAGTTTCTGGATTGGCAACCAGGGTCTGGAGTTCACCAGCATGGGACGTGTCTGGCAAGTGCTGCTGTTCATCGGCCTGCTCTTCTGGGTCACCCTGTTGGGCCGCGGGTTGATGCCGGCATTGAAAAAACCCTCCGAAAGCCGGGGGCTGATCGCCATGGTCTTCCTCTCTGCCCTGTGCATCGGCGGTTTTTATGCCACCTCCCTGGCCTGGGGCAAGCAGACCCACTACGCCCTGATCGAATACTGGCGGTGGTGGCTGGTGCACCTGTGGGTGGAAGGGTTCTTTGAGGTCTTCGCAACCGCCGTGATTGCCCTGCTGTTTGCCCGTCTGGGACTGATTCGCGCCACCTCAGCCAGCCATGCCATCATTCTGGAGACCATCGTTTTTCTCTTCGGCGGCATACTGGGCACGCTGCACCATCTGTATTTTACCGGCACACCAACCTTTGTGATCGCCATTGGCGGCCTGTTTTCGGCCCTTGAAGTGGTGCCCTTGGCCATGGTCGGTGTCGAAGCCTATCACACCTATCGCCGTTCCAAGGCCGCCGCCTGGGTGCAAACCTACCAGTGGTCCATTCTGAGCTTTATCGCCGTCGGCTTCTGGAATGTGGTGGGGGCCGGTTTGTTGGGTTTTTCCATCAACACCCCGATTGCGCTGTACTACATGCAGGGCCTCAACATGACCGCCGCCCATGGCCATGCCGCCCTGTTCGGTGTCTATGGCATGTTGGGCATTGGTCTGCTGCTGTTCTGCCTGCGGGGACTCTCTCCGCGCGTTGCATGGTCGGACGGCCTGTTGCGGGCCATGTTCTGGTCGTTCAATATCGGCCTGGCCATGATGGTGTTCCTCTCTCTGGTACCGGCCGGTATCCATCAGGCCTTCGCCAGCATGACTCAGGGTTTGTGGTTTGCGCGCTCACCGGAGACCATCCATTCGCCGTTGATGGAAGCCCTGGTCTGGCTGCGGGTGCCGGGAGATGTGGTGTTCGCCATCGGCTCCCTGCTGCTGGCCTGGTTTGCGGTCCGGTTGCTGCTGGCCGACCGACGCCAACCGGTATGCCATACACAAACAACCCTCCCCCAGGAGGCTGGAGTGGTTTGACGGCCAGGCTCACATCGGGGAACTGCCGGGATTGCGGGTCCAGGGGGGTCACCCCCCTGGCGGGTCCAGGGCAGAGCCCTGGGACTTTGCCGTTGCTGTTGCCGTTGCTGTTGCCGTTGCTGTTGCTGTTGCCGTTGCCGTTGCCGTTGTTTTTCAAAGAAGCCGCAGCCGCTTTTTGCTGCGGCGTTTTTAACATGCGCCGCAGGCAGGCTGGCGGGTTTTGACACCCTGTCAGACGCAACGATGAGCAAGGCCTGTGCCGCCAAAAGCACGATTTTTCTCCTTTTACAGCCACAGGTTCGGTTTGATAGAATGTGTCGGATATCGTACGGATTGTTTCTGGTTCCATCCCGATAAACGCTGTATGGAGGCTTTCATGCCTGACATTCACGGCAAGCCGATTGCCGAACGTATCGACTGGGTGTTTGAGCTGGCGCACCATCACGGCAAGACATTTCGCAGTTCGGAAGCGTGGTTGTCGCGCCAACGGTATCTTGCCGAACATCCCACCGCCATTGCAGCGTTGAAGTGCATGGATGGTCGCATCAATATTCCTGTTGCCACGAATACCCCCACCGGCATCCTGATGCCCTTCCGCAATCTTGGGGGCATGTTTGATCTGGGTTGGCCCCATCTTGGTGAGGTGTTGGCCCACCACGTCTTGCGCATGACGAGTTCCGGTCGGCGTGTCCTTTTCCTGATCACCTATCACTGGTCGAAAAGCGATCCGAAGCGCGGTTGTGCCGGCTTCAATTATGACACCGAGGCAGCCATGGCCCATACCCGTGCGATTCGTCGACAGATGGCGCATATTTTTGGTGACGGCCACAGTACGGTCTATCCTTTGGTGTGCGGCTTTGAGACGGACGAGGATGCCTTGGTCATTCACGGGGCCGACGATACCCTGCTCAATCTGGCGGCCTTGTCTGTCGACGAAGCCGCCACCCTGGAGCCCCGCCTGGCGGTCTTGCTGCCCGACATGCCGGTACAAATGCGGATGGACCTGCTGCCACTGCTGCGTGGCAACCTGGAGCATGTTGCCCTGGTGCGGGAGCAGGCGCAGAGGCACGAACGCCAACTCAGCATAGAGCACCGGGAATGGATGATCTGCCTGGGACGCGGTTTTGACTTTTTGCATACCCCCAATCTGGCCCTTATCATCGGACCTTACAGCCCTGACCTTGCTGATCCGTTGCGCAAGGCGGCGGCGATTATCGAGGGCAACATGAAGGCGGGTCGCATCCCGGACGATGGTTTTCTCCTGCTGGCCTCCGTTCCCTACGACGAGATGGGGGTGGACCGGGCACGGGCGGAAATCAAAGCGCACTTTTTGGCCTCGTTTGCCGAAGGGGTCCTGCGGGAGGAGTTTGGCGCCCTGGCCAGCAAAATGATCAAACGGACGGCGGTGCTGGACTGGAACTCCCGGATTCTTGAACGGATACACGAATAAAGGCCGGACACCTTCACTGGCTTTCCAGGCAATCTTTTGAAGGCAGAGAGCCACCGAAGGATTGGCATATGTCTGAACCCCAACATAAGGTTGGTCAATGCTGCCTTCCTGGGGGAGCAGGCCGCCAAAGATCCGCACTTCCGGGATAATCTGGACACTGGCCAGTTGATGACTCTGGCGATGGGGGAGCGTGTGGCGCATCTCCTGGGCGAGGGAATCAATGCCCGCCAGGCAGAACCCGCACCAGGGTCATGAGGATGCCCGCCATCATGGCCAGTTGCGCCAGGGCAAGGCCGATCATCCACTTGATGGTTTCGGCCTTGGCAATCTCAATCTCTTTGCGCAATTCAGCCTTGGTGGTCTCAATCTTGCCGTCCAGGATGGCAAGATCCCGCTTGAGTTCGGCCCTGACGGTTTCCACCTTGGCATCGATGGCGGCAATGTCCCGCTTGAGTTCCGCTATATCCTGCTTCGTGGCCAGTCTGTCTTCCGCCAGGGCCATGAACGTTTCCGCCTGGATGGCCGCCTGCTGTTCGTCCATCCCTGCGTCACGCAAGCGGCGGACGTAGGCATACGAATCGAATACGAACGATGCACCTTTGTAACCACTTTCCGCGCCTGTGGCTGTGCTCATGACTCTCCTCCCTGGTCGGACTCTCCTCGCACTCTATCGGATCTCCCCGACCATTGCCACAGCTTTTTTCCCGCGCCATGAGAGCTACCACAGGACGTTGCCGTGCGTCGGACAGGGTCAATTCCCGTGAGCGTTGACACCACACGGCGTGCTCTTGCCAGTCCAAACATTTTGTGGTAGCCATTACACACCTTTATTCTTTGTTTTCACAAGTCGTACTGGTTGCGTCGGGAGAGCACCTGATGGACTGTCTTGCCCCTGGTTGTCTGGAAACGGTCTGTTATGCCCGGCTCTACGCTCTCACCCGTGACGAACTGCGCTACATCCTCGACCCGGCGGATGTCATGGGGGCGGACTACCCCAGCGAAACCTTTCGCGGTCTCAAAAACAATGAAATGAAAGAGTTCGGCGAATACCGTACCGCACGACTGGTGTTGGCGGCGTGGGATCAGTTGGAACGGGGGGAGTTGGGATGGTGGTTTGCAGAACCGATGAATGCAAATAGTGGAAATAACCGTGCAGAGGAGACTACCCGATGACCATGGTCGAAGAAATCTGTCAACGCGCCCGGCAGTTGCCCGCAGACAAAGTAGCGGAAGTGTTGAATTTCATTGGCTACCTGGAAACCACGCTGAATCGTCAGCCTTCCATCCCAAAGAAACGCCCTTCGGTTTCAGAATGGCTGAGGCCCATTCATGTCGATTCCTGGGACGACAGCATTGATCTGAGCCGGAAGGCGATCTATGGCGACGATGGACGCTGATCTCCTGTTCCTCGACACGAACATCCTTGTACACGCCAGCGTGGTCGATTCGTCACGGCATGCAGAGTGCGTGGCATTCCTCCAACGTCAGGAGGATGCGGGTGTGGGTATGGTGATCAACCGACAGGTACTGCGCGAGTTCATGGCTGTTCTGTCCCGTCCGCAATCCTTTACCCCACAGATTCCGATGGGTGAAATCGTCTCCCTTGTCACCGCGTTCCGACAGGCGTGGACTGTTCTTGACGAGACAGAAGAAACCAGCAACCAACTCCTGCGCCTAGTTTCTGAAATCCTTTGTGGTGGAAAACAGGTACACGACGCCAACATTGTCGCCACCATGCTGGTCCACAGCATTCCGACCCTGGTCACCTACAACCTGGCCGATTTTCGCCGTTTTGAGCAGTACATCCGCTTGATCGGACCTGGGAAATCCGCATAAGACAACCCATTGAGATCAATGACGAGATCGGGGGGGTAATCCATGAGCATAGTCCCAAGTACAAGCGGCTCTCACCAAGAAGGGAGTATCTGGCTGATGAGGTTGACACTCTCAGCCAGGATCTCCGTCAAGCGGGGATGAAGGTTTGATCTTGCGCGGTATTTTTCCATTCCTTATAAACGTCGGTATCTCCAGATAATCACGCAAACTCTTTGTATCCAGAACCCTCCCGTGATCGGCGTACCACACATCCTCCTCCAACTGCCTGTCTTTTTGAGAGGTTGGCTGTGGTGCCCCTTGTACGCCAAAGACTTTCATCTTTTCCTGGTTTACCAGCTCGGTTAATTCCGTAACGGAACAGATATCCAAGGTTCGGGCAGCAATCATCATCCCCTTTATAATCCCTTTTTCAAAACCTGTCGCATCTCCTGTTTCCAGAATTTTTGTGTACACCTGATGCAGCGTACTCCGCAATTTTTCCACAAACTCCTGATGATGATTTTTCATGTTGTTCCCTTCGTAAAATTTTTTATTTGCTCGCCGATCATTGCCAAACATCCGGTCGTGCCGTCACATCCGGGACAGGAATGGCATCTGTTCTCCAATCACCACATGATCGCGACGAAATGGGTCGGTTTCGGTATCATCCAGCCGCAACATGTTCCAATGCCGCATTAACGTCTCTCGGCTTCCTTTGCTGCCTATGGCATGCTCCAAACTGGCACAAATTGTCGCTACAGTGTGTTTCTGTGGGTGGTACGAGGACGAACGACGGTCCGAGCGTAACCTCCATACCGGAGAAATGCAAGACATACCCACTGCCCTGGAAGTCAGTGGGTCTTCTGTCATGAAGACGGACAGCGTGTTATCGATGTGAAGCGATCCTTTGGCAGCGTTTGCGAAAAGACAGGCATCAAGGACTTCCGTATCCATGACATGCGGCACACATGCGCTGCGTGGCTTGTGAGTGCCAATATTCCCCTTTCTGCTGTTCGGGACTTGTTGGGGCACAGCACAATCGCCATGACCGAGCGATACGCACACTTGGCACCTGAAAATGTGCGCGATGCGGTGGAGGTGCTCAACGGGTACCGGTCACGTTTTGGTCACGGTACCCCGGAGCAGGTGGCTGGAAATACGGTGTAAGTCTTTTATAATATTGGTGTCCCCGGCGCGATTTGAACGCACGGCCTACGGATTAGGAATCCGTTGCTCTATCCGGCTGAGCTACGAGGACACGTGGCGGGCAACGACAAAAGGCCGAATCCCCGCCAAAGGAATCCGGCCTCTTTTGCCCCGTACAGGCGAACACCGTCAATGCAGGCCGGCCTTGTTCTGCTCCAGATGGTCCAAGGCCTCTTTGACCATCCCCTCGGCCTTGGCCCGGCCGATCGATTTGGCAATCAGCTTTTCTGCGGCCAGCATCGCAATGTCCACCGCCGCCGCCCGAACCTCCTCCATGGCCTGCAGGCGAACCCGCTCGATGCCTTCCAGAGCTGCCGCCTTCTTCTTGGCCAGCTCTTCATTCAACTCCGCCAGGGCATGCTCCCGAATGGCCTCCGCCTCCACACGAGCCTCCTCCAGCGCCGTCGCCGCCACCTGACGCGACCGCTCCATCTGCTCCCGATACTCGGCCAGCAACCGGTCCGCCTCCTGACGAACCCGGTCCGCATGTTGCAGATCGTCGCTGATCTTCTTGCCGCGGTTGTCCAGAATGTCGTTGATGGCCGGAATGACATACCGCCTCAGCAGGTACATCAAAACCGCAAAAGAGACGACCGTCCAGAAAACCTGCGAACCAAACACGCTGGAGTCGAACTGCGGCAACCCGGACGATTGGGCATGTCCCTCCGTTGCGGCATACGCGCTCGAGATCATTGAGGTCAACCCTTACCCATGATGATGAAGGCCAAAACCAAACCATACAATGCAATGGCTTCCACAAACGCCGCACCAATCCAGACATACTTGGACAACTGGGCCTCGGTGCCAGGCTGACGGGCAAACGCCTCAATCGCCTTGCCGAACATGAACCCCAAACCAATGCCAGAACCAGCCAGCCCTGCGGCGGCCAATCCCATACCTATAAAAGATGCGGGCAGGCTTTCCATCGTGTCATCTCTCCTAGCAAAATAGCAAATTCGCGATTCTCGCGGGCTGAAACCTGACGCGCTGCATGTCAGTGGTGCAAATGCAGCGAATCGTTGATGTACACACAAGTCAAAATGGTGAAAATATACGCCTGGATAAAACCAATGAAAATTTCCACCGCCGTGAACACCACGGAAAAACCGAACGGCAGCCAGGAACCAACCCAGGGCAGCGTGGCTGCAAAAAAGAACAACACCCCCAACACCGTATGCCCGGCGGTCATGTTGGCAAACAGACGCACCGACAACGAAACCGGACGAGCCAGAAAAGAGATGATCTCAATCGGCACCATCAACGGCAGCAACAAAACCGGCAGACCGGACGGCACAAAAAATCCCAGAAACTTCAAGCCGTGCTTGTAAAATCCCAAAAAGATGGAGAGAAAAAATATTCCCAACGCCAGGGTCGCCGTGACGATCAACTGGGAGGTCGCCGTGAACGAACCCGGGATCAGGCCCGTCCAGTTACAGAACAACACAAAGAAAAACAGCGTAAAAATCAGAGGAAAATAGGGCCTGCCGCCGTGCCCGATGTTCTCCTCCACGATGCCGCGAATAAACAAAAATCCCGCCTCGGCCACACTCTGCAGCCGACCAGGCACCAGCTGCGGCTGGCGCATGGCATAACGGAAAAAGAAAAACACCGCCGCCAGGGAGATCCACATCCAGACCACCGAATTGGATATGGACAGATCCAACCCGAACGGGGCAATCTGTATATACTTGACTACCTGAAAATGATGCAGCGGGTCCATGCGCGGCGCCGCCGCCGCCGCGGCCTGCGCAGCTCCCACACTGACTGCAGTGGTCGTCAATAGCAAGGTCATACTCCCGTTTTCCGAATCCGGGACACCCGCCCGTCAAGACTGGCCGGATGCACCCTCGTTGGCAGCCCGGTAGATCGCACGAAACCCGGCCACTGCCCCAAATACAAAAAACAGCACCGTCATCCAGGGTTGGGTCTCCAGCCACCGATCCAGATAGTGGCCCATGGCCACACCGACCAGCGTGGAAACCACCATGTCCGTGGCCATGCGCATTCCCAACCCCATCCCGGACCGGGGCGGGTCCGGTGACCCGCCGGGGCGGGCCGGTGTGGAATCCGGCTGGTCCATCACAGTCACCCCGTCAACCTGCACGCCATGCTAAAAAAAGCCGGGCCCCCTGTCAATGCTTCAACCTCTCATCTTTTTGGGTCCACGTCAAGTTCCTGAATTTTTTTGCGCAACGTGTTCCGGTTGATACCCAACAGGCGCGCCGCCACGACCTGATTGCCCGAGGTGGCAGACAATACCTTGATAAACATCGCCTTCTCCACACGCCTGACCACGGTGTCGTACAGATTATCACAATTTTTCCACTGGGGAGAGGCAAAAAAATCATCCAGAAAGGCCAGCAGGTTGTTTTCCGGGCCCGTCTCCTGCCGGGGCGCCCCTGTGGCAGCAGGCGGTGCTGCCCGGACCACCTCCGTCCCGGTTGCGGCAGAGCTGGGGCGGGGCAGGTGCAGATGGGTGCGCTGGATGATCTCCTGCGGGGTCAGAATCATGAGCCGATGGATCAAATTTTCCAGTTCCCGCACATTGCCCGGCCAATCGTAGGCCATCAGGTCCGCCAGGCTGTCGGCGGCCAGCCGTTTCAGGGGCAACCCCAGCCGCTGGGCGGCATGGGCCAGAAAATAGTCTGCCAGCAGGGGAATGTCTTCGCGTCGCGAGCGCAGGGAGGGCACATAAAGGGGAATCACGTTGAGTCGATAAAACAGGTCTTCCCGGAAACGGCCCTCGACGATGGCGGCAGGCAGGTTTTGATGGGTGGCCGCCACGATACGCACCTCGGCCCGCAACGTTTCCGTGCCGCCCACCCGGGTGAAGGAGCCGCCCTGCAGGACGCGCAACAGGCGGGTTTGGGCCTGCAGGGGCATGTCGCCGATCTCATCCAGGAACAGGGTTCCCCCCCGGGCCCGTTCAAAATGGCCGTGATGACGGGCAACCGCGCCGGTAAAGGCCCCTTTTTCGTGGCCAAACAGTTCGCTTTCGATCAAATTGGCGGGAATGGCCGCCATGTTGATGGCGGTAAATGGTCCCTGCCGCCGGGGAGAATGGTCATGGACCGCCCGGGCCACCAGCTCCTTGCCGGTGCCGGACTCGCCATGGATGAGCACGGTCATCTCCGAGTTGGCCAACCGGCCAATGGTCCGGAACAACTCCTGCATCGCCTGGGAAACACCGACAAAGCCACCAAACCGGCTGAATTCGGTGGCAGGGGGACGGGTCGTCCGGGTCCGTTCCAGCGCCTGGGTGACCAGTTCGATCAGGCGGCGAATATCGAACGGTTTGGCCAGATACTCGAAGGCGCCCCGCTCGAAAGCCTGCACCGCGTGGCTCAGGGTGCTCTGCGCGGTCATGACGATCACCGGCAGGTCGGGATGGCGGGTGCGCAGCGTCTGCAACAGATCGAGCCCCGACCCGGAGGGCATGACAATATCGGTGATCACCAGATCGACCGCGCCATCTCCCGCAAAATCCAGCAACGCCTTGCCGCCGGCAAAGCTGTGGACCCGATACCCTGCCCGGCCCAGGGCCTGTTCCAGCACATAGCGCATGGCCTGGTCATCGTCGGCCACCAGGATGGTGCGTTCCGGCGCAAAAGAGGGGCTGGTCATGGCACGTTCACCGGCAACAGAACACGAAAGATGGTCTGACCGGTCTGCTCCACCACCTCCACCAGTCCGCCATGGTCATAGACAATTTTCTGGACGATGGCCAGCCCCAGTCCGCTGCCCGCCCCCTTGGGTTTGCTGGTGACAAAGGGCAGGAACAGGCGATGGCGCACCGAATCCGCAATGCCAGGACCATTGTCCCGCACCTCCACGACGATGTGGCGCTGGCGGCGTCCCTGCTCAAAACGGACCTGGGCCGAAATACGGGTGTGCAGGCTGACCGTACCCGTCTTCCCCGCCGCATCCTGGGCATTGCGCACCAGGTTCAGGAACAGTTGGATCAACTGGTCCCGGTCACCGCGAATGGTGGGCAGCGAAGGATCATAATCCTTTTGCAAGCGGGGCTGGTCCGGTCGACACAATTGCAGGACGTGATCGAGAATTTCGTGAATGTTGATCGCCTCTGTTGGTGTCGCAGGCCGGTCGGCCAATCCCAGCAGGGCGTCCAGCAGGCGGCTGATCCGGTCCACCTCGGTGCAGATCAGGGCGGTGCAGGTGGCCACCGATTCCCCATGCCCTTCCATCTCCAGCAGTTGGGCCACCCCCCGGATGCCGGCCAGGGGATTTTTGACCTCATGGGCCACGGTCAGGGTCAGCGTTTCCAGCGAGTTCAGGGTGTCATGACGGCGTTGTCCCTCTTCGATCCGTTCCAGGGTGCCTGTCTCCTCCAATTGCAGCAGGACACCCACGCCGTTGCCCTGGGCATCCTCCAGGGGCACCGCCGTCAGGGAGACCGACAGCGGCAGGCCGGGAAACGGGCTGAGCTGGGCCGAACGCACCCGGCACGGCATGGCCAGGTTGCGCGCCCGATGGACCAGGTCCAGGGCAACCGGGTGACCGGGGAGCAGGGTGGCCAGCGGCACCCCCAACAGGTGACGCCTGGCTCGGCCCAACAGCCGCTCCGCCGCACCGTTGACCGCCCGCACCACCCCCTCGTCGTCCACCGCGATCACGCCGGTGGTCAACTGGTCCCACAATATGTCTGGCGTGAAAGACATCAGACGGCCTCGATCATCGTTGCGTCCGGCAGGATATCAGGTCTCGCCGGACTGGCTGCGGCGCATGTCAAACCGCACATGTCCCGGAATTCGCAGTCTGGCGGATAAAGTTTT
>JAMOAX010000031.1:0-23730 GCA_039908555.1 Magnetococcus sp. DMHC-8 | reverse complement strand
CCCCTCTCACCCTGGAACAGTTGCGGCAGGAGGGGTTTTCCGCCACCGTGCTGACGGTTGTGGACTTGCTGACCCACCGCCCGGAACACACCTACGGGGAATATATCGCACGGGTGCAGACCCATCCCCTGGCGGTGCAGATCAAATTGCTGGACCTGGAGGACAACATGGATGTCCGGCGTCTGAGCCCCCAGCTCAGCGACAAGGACCGGCGACGGCTGGAAAAATATGAACACTACCACGCGGTGTTGCACGCCCTGCGTCCGGTCGGGTCGCCTGCATGACCCACAAGGTGTTTCGGGACGCGGTGCATAACATGATCTCCCTGCACCGCGAGGCGGATGGTCCCGCCGCCGATCCGGTTGATTGGGGGGATGGACTGCTGCTGGATCTGGTGGATACCCCGGAGATGCAGCGTCTGCGGCGGATTCGCCAACTGGGCCCGGCGGACCGGGTTTACCCCTCGGCGGAGCACTCCCGTTTTTCCCATGCCCTGGGCACCCTCCACCTGACCAAGCGGATTTTGGCCAACCTGTTGCGCCGGGCCGATCTGCCTCTGGACCGGGAGACCATGCTGCCCATCAAGGTGGCGGCCCTGCTGCACGATGTGGGGCACGGTCCCTATTCCCATGTCTTTGAACTGATTGCGCCCGGTCAGGTGCAGCATGAACGGCTGGGCTGGCGGTTGGTGGAGCGGGACGGTCCCCTGCGCCAGACCATTCGCCGTCACTGTCAAAGGCTGGGACTGGCGGAAGAGGCGTTTTTTCAGGCACTCAAGATCTTGCTGGGGGCGGAGGCGGGCGCCGCTCATCCGGTGTTCGGGCGACAGTTGATCTCCAGCCAACTGGATGCCGACCGCATGGATTATCTCCTGCGGGATGCCCATTTTACCGGGGTTTCTTACGGGCAGTATGACCTGGAATGGCTGCTCCACTCCCTGCGGGCCTGCCGGGTGGAGGGGGTGGACCGCCTGGGTGTGGACATTTCCCGGGGCCCATCGGCCCTGGAGAGCTATATCGTGGCCCGCGACCACATGTACCGACAGGTCTACGATCACAAGACGGTGCGGGCCTTTGAGGTGTTGCTGGTCCATCTGTTCCAGTTGCTGGCTTGGTATGCAGAGGAGGAAGGAAGTCTGCCTGCCCAGACGCCGGAGCCTCTGGCCCGTTTCCTGGAGACCATGCGGGCCGGGCAGGCGGTGCGGATGGCCGACTATCTGCGGCTGGATGATGCGGTGCTGGATTGTGCCGTGGGGGCCTGGGCGGAGTTGTCGCCCCATTCGCCGGCCTCTGCCGAACTGCGGTGGAAAAGCCGTTTGTGGCGGGACCGCAAGCCGGTCTATCGCCGTCTGCTCTGGCGTCTGGCCGGGGTGGAACCGGCGGTGAGCGAGCAGATCCACGATCCCGATGTGGCGGATGCGGTGGAGCGCTTTTTTCAGCAGATGGGGCAGACCCGTCTGTCGGTGCGCACCCCCGGCGGGGAGGAGTGGGTGTTGCCGTTGTCGCTCCTGGTGCGGGTGGACCGTCTGGAGCGGGCCCCCTATGCCCATCTGCAATACATGGCTGGCCGGGTGGAACCGATCCTGACGGTGGAGGAGGGACGTGGCGCAGGATCGGCGGTCGTGCGTCCGGCGGAGCAGGTCTCAACCTTGATCGATCAGTTGGGGGGGAGTCGGCGGCGGTTGGCCCGGGTGTTCGTGGACCCCCGGGCTGTGTCGGCGGTGGCGGGGTTGTTGCGTGCCACTTTTCAGCATCCACGGGTGGCGGTGGCCGCCCCGTTGGCGGACGGTGAGGGCGGGGATACGGTCTCCCCGGGGTTGCATCATTCAGAGGGTGGAGCAGAACAGCGATGAAAGAGTTGAGTGCCATGGAGGTGCGGGTATTGGGTGCCCTGATGGAGAAGGAGTTGACCACGCCGGAGTTGTATCCGCTGACGTTGAACGCCTTGACCAATGCCTGCAACCAGAGATCGAACCGTCTGCCGGTGGTCACGTATGACCAGGCCGATGTCAAGGCGGCGGTGGAGGGGTTGTGTGCCAAGACGCTGGCCATTGGCAGTGACATACCGGGCAGTCGGGTGCGTAAATACCGCCAGTTTTTTACCGACCGCTTCAAGTTTGTGCCCGGGGAGGCGGCCATCTTGTGTGAGTTGCTCATCCGGGGGCCGCAGACGGTGGGAGAACTGCGCGGTCATGCCAGCCGGATGCACCCTTTGCCTGATCTGGCCAGTGTCGAGAAGCATTTGGCAGCCTTGATGGAGGTGGCGCCGCCGTGGGTGTGCCTCCTGCCCCGTCAGGCCGGGAAAAAAGAACAGCGCTATATGCACACGTTGATGGGTACGCCGGACCCGGCAGAGTGGCTGGAGCAGGAGGAGGAGCGGGGGACGGCGGGCAGCGGGTCGGGGGCCCTGTCGGCCCGGGTGGCGCAGTTGGAAGAGGAGGTGGCCGACCTGCGACAGGGTTTGCAGGCGATGCAGGCGGCATTCCAGCAATTCCGGTCGCAATTTGAATAGTGCTCAACCAACCGAATTTGATGGGTAAAAAAACATTTGCGGGGTCCAGGGGGGATGATCCCCCCTGGCGGGTCCAGGGCAGCGCCCTGGGATTTTGCCGTTGCTGTTGATTTTCAAGAAAGCCGCAGCCGCTGTTTGCTGCGGTGTTTTCGGCATGCGCCGCAGGCAGGCTGGCGATGTCGGAATGGCGCGTATTCGTCCAATCAGCCTTCTCGCCCCAACAGGCCATCCATGAGGCAAGTGTCAATGGCAAAATTATTGAGCAGTGCGCAAATGCGCGAGGCGGACCGGCGTACCATCGATGAATTGGGTTTGCCGGGGGTGGTCCTGATGGAAAATGCCGGGGCTGGTGTGGTGGCCGTGCTGCAGGCCCGTCTGCCCGATTGGCGGGAGCATCCTGTCCTGGTGCTGGCCGGGCAGGGCAACAACGGCGGCGATGGTTTTGTGGTGGCACGGCGTCTGTTGCAGGCCGGGGCCCGGGTATCGGTCTTTGTGTTCGGCCAGTGCGCTCTCCTGCAGGGGGATGCCCTGACCCATTTCCAGGTGTTCGAAGGGGGTGGCGGGCTGGTGCGGGAGATGGGGCTGGCCGCGGATCTGGCCCTGTTTGAGCGGTTGCTGGGCCATGC
Organism: Magnetococcus sp. DMHC-8; assembly: GCA_039908555.1. GTDB lineage: Bacteria > Pseudomonadota > Magnetococcia > Magnetococcales > Magnetaquicoccaceae > Magnetaquicoccus. The sequence continues at coordinate 20,593 of JAMOAX010000031.1, read as the reverse complement.
CGGTGTGGTGGTGGACGCGGTGTTCGGCACCGGTCTGACCCGCCCGGTGACGGGGATGACGGCGTCACTGTTTGCCAAGGTCAACCAGGCGGGCAAACCGGTCCTGGCGGTGGATCTCCCCTCGGGGGTGTCGGCGGACAACGGCCAGATCCTGGGGGTGGCGCTGCAGGCCCGCTGGACGGTCACCTTTGCATCGGAAAAGGTGGGGCATCGCACCCATCCGGGGGCCGGGTTGTGCGGCGAGGTGGTGGTGGTCGACATTGGCATTCCCGCCCGCTATCTGGACATACCCGACCATGCGGTGGCCCGCAACCTGTTGGGGGATCTGGTGATGCCCCGGCGGCAGGCCGATGCCCACAAGGGCACTTTTGGCCATCTGCTGGTGTGGGCGGGTTCGGTGGGCAAGGAAGGGGCGGCGGCCTTGACGGCCCTGGGGGCGTTGCGGACCGGGCCGGGGTTGGTGACGGTGGCCACCCCCCGGACCGCCCGTCCGGGCGTGATGGCCAAGGTGACCGAGGCCATGACCTGGCCGTTGCCCGAGGAGGGCGGTTCAGAGGCTTTCATGGCCTCTTTGCAGGGCAGTGCCATCCAACCGGATGCCCTGGCCCTGGGGCCGGGGTTGGGGCAGGAGGCGTGGTTGTGCGAGGCGCTGTTGGCCCTGCTGCGGGAGTGGGATGTGCCGACCGTGCTGGATGCCGATGGACTGAATGCCTTGTCCAGACAGGGCCATGTCGTGGCCGGGTTGAGCCGCAGTCGTCAGGCGCCGTTGATCCTGACCCCCCATCCGGGCGAGTTTTCCCGCCTGTTGGCCGGTGCCGTCTCGGCCGCAGCGGTACAGGCGGACCGGCTGGGTTATGCCCAGCAACTGGCCCGGGAGTGGCATGTCTGGCTGGTCCTCAAGGGGGCCGGCACGGTGATTGCGGCCCCGGACGGACGGGCCTGGATCAACGAGACGGGTAACGACGGTTTGGCAGCCGGGGGCAGCGGTGACCTGCTGACCGGCATCATTGCGGGGTTGCTGACCCAGGGCTGGCCGGTCGAGAGTGCGGTCCGTGCCGGCGTCTGGCTGCATGGCGCCGCCGCCGATGCCGCAGGCGGCGGGCCGGGCCTGCTGGCCAGCGACCTGCTGCCCCATGTGCGTCAACTGCGCGGGGCCTGGTCGGCCGGTCAGGCCGGACCTGCAGCCGTTGACGGCGAGGCCGCTCCGCTGCCAAAAACGGTTTGACAGGTCAGGAGGCGAAAAAATATACTTCCCACAGGCACGGACAAGCCGTGCAGGCTGCGGAAAGGGCAGCGGATGATGGCAGGGTGTACAGGGTTGGCCGGGTGCGCGGGCAGGTCTCCCCCCGGCCGGGTTGCTGGTGGTTGTCATTCGACACTGGGGAGGAGAACAATGAAAAAAACGGCTGTGGTATTGAGTGTCGTCGGCTTGTTGGGTATCGCTTCACTGTTGGCTCCGAACGACAGTGAGGCCTGGTGGGGGCCTTACGGCGGCTATCCCTATTATGGCGGTTATCCGGGATGGGGTGGCTATTCTCCCTATTATGGCGGCTATCCGGGGTGGGGTGGCTATTACCCCTACGGCGGCTACCCTTACTACGGCGGCGGCTACCCGGGTGGTTGGGGCGGTCGGTGGATGCCCTGGAACTGGTGGTAGAAACCAGCCTGATTGACAGACAAAATATTGTGCAGGGGCCAGGGGGGTGTCCCGGGCCCCTGCCGTTCCTCCCTGAACCGCTTCTCATTACCAGGACTGCCCGTGTTTCAGTAGAGTTTCCGTCGTACGGATCGTTCTTTTCTCTACTGAAGGAGTCTTGGCCATGTCAACCCCAGTCCAGCCTGCCGCCCCTCTTTGTCGGGAGGTGGCTTCCACGCGCGATGGTCGTGATGTGACGAGGAGCTATTGGTCCGCCATGGAACTGCTGGTGCCGCAGGACAGCGTCCTGCAGGACAGGGGCGGGGATTATGTCGTTTATGAGGAGGTGTTGCGCGACGATCAGGTGGCTTCCACTTTTCAGCAGCGGCGACTGGCGGTCACCTCGGCGGAATGGGGGGTGCGCCCCGGTGGCCCGGACCGGCAGAGCCGGAAGGCGGCGGATCAATTGCGGGCCATCCTGGAGTCCATCGGCTGGGATGGGGTCACCGAAAAAATGCTGTACGGGGTTTTTTTCGGTTATGCCGTGGCCGAATGTTGCTGGGAGCGGGATGGGGGTGAGGTCATCCTGGCGGCCATCAAGGTGCGCAAGCAGCGGCGTTTTGCCTTTGACGAACAGGGGCGTTTGCGGTTGTTGTTGCGGGATAATCCTCGGGGAGAGCCGCTGCCGCCGCGCAAATTCTGGCATTTTTGTACCGGTGCCGACCATGACGATGAACCTTATGGACTGGGGCTGGCCCATTGGCTGTACTGGCCGGTCTATTTCAAGCGCAATGGTATCAAGTTGTGGCTTGTTTTTATGGACAAGTTCGGCATGCCCACCGCCAAGGGGATCTATCCGGTCAACGCGACGGAGGAGGAGAAGCGGCGTTTGCTGGCGGCATTGCGGGCCATTCAGACCGATTCCGGCATCATTGTCCCGGAGGGGATGCAGATAGAGCTGATCGAGGCGGCCCGGGGTGGGCAGGTGCATTATGAAGGTTTTGTGGATCGCATGAATGCGGCCATTGCCAAGGTGGTGCTGTCCCAGACCATGACGACCGATGCGGCGGGGGGTCTGTACAAGTCCGAGGTGCAAAAGTCGGTGCGCAACGAGGTGGTGCGGGCGGATGCGGATCTGGTGTGTGACACCTTCAACCGCAGTGTGGCCCGTTGGCTGACGGCGTGGAATTATCCCGGTGCCCACGCCCCGCTGGTCTGGCGTCGGGTGCGGGAGGAGACCGACCTGCGTCCCCAGGCGGAACGGGACAAAATATTGTATTCCATTGGCTTTCGCCCGACCCTGGACTATGTGCGGGAGACCTATGGCGAGGGCTGGGAGGCGGCGGAGGCGAGCCCCTCTGCCACCATTCCTGCCTGATCATTTCAAACAATGGCGGGTCCAGGGGGGTCACCCCCCTGGCGGGTCCAGGGCAGCGCCCTGGGATTTTGCTGTTGCTTTTCAAAAAAGCCGAAGCGGTTTTTGCTTCGGCACCCTCAGCATGCGCCGCAGGCAAGCTGGCGATTCTGGAACGGCTTGTACCTGTCAAATCCGGCTGGTTGAGCCACTACACCCACCCGCGCAACTCCTCCCGGGTCATCTGGGCCAGGGCGGTCAGCCAGGCGGGGTGGTCGTTCAGGCAGGGTACGAGTTGGAACTGCTCCCCGCCGGCCGCCATGAAGGTTGCCTGGCCGCGTTCGCCAATCTCTTCCAGGGTTTCCAGGCAATCGCTGACAAAGCCCGGACAGGCCATGATCACCCGTTTTTTGCCCTGGGCGGGCAGTTGCGCCAGGATCTGGTCCGTGGCAGGTTGCAGCCAGGGTTCCCGTCCGAACCGGGATTGAAAGCCGACCTGCCAGCGTGCTGCTGGCAGGTGCAGGGCCTCGGCCAGCAGACGGGCCGTCTGCAGACACTGTTCATGATAGGGGTCCCCTTCATCCACATGCCGTTGCGGCAGGCCGTGAAAGGAAAACAGCAGGCAATCTGCCTGATCCAGGGCGGCCTGGGCGCGTATTCGGGTGCACCAGGCATCAATGTAGCCCGGGTGGGCGAAAAAAGGTTGCGCAAAACGCAGGGTGGGAATAAAACGGCGGGTGGCCAGGGCACCCTGCACGGCATCCAGGACCGAGGCCGTTGTGGCTGCGGCATACTGGGGGAACAGGGGAAAGATCAACGCCCGCTGTACGCCGGCCTCCAGCATGGCCTGCAGCATGACCGCCACGGCGGGGTGGCCGTAGCGCATGGCAAAATGGACCGCGATACCCTCGTTCTGCAACGCCACGCCCACCGAATGGGCCTGCTGCCGGGTGTGATGCAACAACGGGGAGAGCCCATCCGGGCGCCAGATTTTTTGATAGAGGCGGGCCGAACGTTGCGGACGGGTGCGCAGGATGACACCATGCAGCAGCGGCAGCCAAAGGGCTCTGGGCAGATCCACCACCCGCCGATCGGCGAGAAATTCAGCCAGATAGGCGCGCACGGCGGCCGGAGTGGGCGCGTCGGGCGTGCCCAACTGCACAAACAGGACACCGGTGGCGGGGATTGATACGGCAGACATGGCCAATTTTCCTAGAATTTTTGTGGGTGCCACACGCAAAAGCTCCGGCAAGACCCTGATTGCCATCGGTCTGCTGGCTGCTTTTGCGCGGCAGGGTTTGCGTGTTCACCCGTTCAAGAAGGGGCCGGATTATATTGATCCCCGCTGGCTGGCTGCCGCCGCCGGGCGGGCGTGTCACAATCTGGACTTTTTCATGATGGGCCGGGAAAAGATTGTAGACAATTTTTGCCGTTATGCCCAGGGGGCCGACCTCTCCCTGATCGAAGGCAATATGGGGTTGTTTGACGGCCAGGATGTACAGGGCGACGATTGCGGGGCGGCACTGGCCGCCTTGCTGCAGACCCCCATCCTGCTGGTGGTCGATTGTCAGGGCCTGGCCCGGGGGGTGGCGCCTCTGGTGGCCGGTCATCTCGGCTTTCCCGGCGGGGAGCGGATTCAGGGCTTGATTCTGAACAATGTCGCTTCGGCCCGTCAGGAGAGCAAAATGGTGGCTGCCCTGCAGCGCTATTGTCCGGTGCCGGTCCTGGGCGTTCTGCCCAGGGAGCGCGGGGTTGTCATCGAGGAGCGTCATCTGGGGCTGGAACCGGCCGGAGAGCGGGATGGTCTGGCCGAGCGGATCGCCGCCATCGGTGACATGGTGGCCGCCCATCTCGATCTGGCCCGGATTCGCCAGTTGGCGGAGTCTGCCCCGTTTCTCGCGCCGCCGGCCCTGTCCCGACCGGTCGTCCGGGTGACCGCACCCGGCAAACGGGTGGCCTATGTGACGGACCGTGCCTTCCACTTTTATTATCCCGAAAATTTGCAGGCCCTGTCCGATCACGGTGTGGCGTTGCTGCCCGTTTCGCTGCTGACCGACGAAGTGCTGCCGGAGGTGGCCGGTTTGTACATTGGCGGGGGGTTTCCCGAAGTATTCATGGACTCTCTGTCTGCCAACCAGCATCTCATGGCCGATCTGCGTCAGAAGATTGCCGCCGGTCTGCCCGTTTATGCCGAGTGCGGCGGCCTGATGGTGCTGGCCGAGGAGTTGCACTGGCATGGTCATACCGCGGCCATGGTGGGTGCTCTGCCGATTGCGGTGAGCATGGGTTCCCGTCCCCAGGGCTATGGCTACATGGAGGTGGAGGGGCGTCAGCCTGGCCTCTGGCCGGGGCTGGGGCAACGCCTTTCCTGCCATGAATTTCACTATTCGCAGGTGACCCGGATCGGCGAGGGGGTGGATTTTGCGTATCGGGTCATCCGTGGCCATGGGGTGGACGGTCGGCACGACGGCCTGTTGTTTCGCAATGTTTTCGCTTCTTACGCCCACATCCATGCCGACGGGGCCCCGGGCTGGGCCGCGTTTCTGGCCGGATTCTGGAAAGGTTAGCCCACACCGTTTTTTTACTTGCCACAATATTAACAAGTCATGATATACTGCCCACCGGTTTTTTGATTGTTCCGGCGGGCTGTTGGCCGTACCGGTCTCTTGGGTTGCCCTGGTCTCTTCCCGCCGCCTCGCACCGACGGTGCCGGGAGGGCGGGGTCTGGCGGGAATGGAGGATGGCTACGTATGAAAATAGCGGTCTGCATTTATGAAGGGCCTTACAATCACGAGGCCTCTGATAGTGCCTACAATTTTATCAAGGCGGCTATCGACAAGGGTCACGAGATCCAGGGCATTTTTTTCTACCATGACGGTGTCTACAACGTCACGAAGCTCATGGAACCACCGCAGGATGACCGGCACATTGCCAACCGCTGGTCTGCCCTGGGGGCGACGGGCATTGACATTGTCGTTTGCATCGCCGCAGCCAAACGGCGCGGCATCGTGGACGATGTCCTGGTGCCCCATGTGCGAATTTCCGGCCTGGGACAACTGACCATGATGACCATCCAGGCAGACCGCATGGTGGTTTTTGGCGACTGACAACGGGGAGCATACTTCAAATGGCAGAAGAAATCAAAAAAATCATGTTCACCGTGCGCAAGCCGCCTCATGGTTCCATCTATGTCTACGAGGGGCTGGAGGTCAAGCTGATCATGGCGGCCTACGATGCGGACATTTCGGTGGTGTTCATGGATGATGGCGTCTATGCCCTCAAGCAGGGGCAGGATACCAAGGAGTTGGGTATCAAGGGTTTTGCGGCCACCTATGGCGCCTTGATGGACTATGAAATCCAGAAGGTGTTTGTCGACCGTCACTCCATGGAGGTGCGTGGCATGACCGAAGCGGACCTGCTGATCATTGGTGAGGACGAAGAGACAGAAGAACCGGTCAAACCCCGGGTGATTGATTCCCGGGAGATTGCGGCCATGATGGCCGAACAGCACAATATTCTTAGTTTTTAACGTAAAGGAGTTGCTTGAGAATGCTCCATACTGTCAATAAATCACCCTTTCAGAACACCACCCTGATGGACTGTGCCCGGTTTTTGCAGTCCGGTGATGTCCTGTTGCTGTTGGAGGATGGTGTGTTTGCCTGTCAGACCGGCACCGCGCATTCCGCCCTGGTGGAAGGTCTGCTGCAGCAGGTCAAGGTGTATGCCCTGCGTGCGGACCTCAAGGCCCGTGCCATCACCCAACTGATTCCCGGCGTCCAGGTGACGGACTATGCGGGTTTCGTGGATCTGCTGGAAGAACACAAGGTTCACTCCTGGCTGTAATACAGGCAACAGCCGGTCCTCTTGCACCCTGGGAGATGTAGAGTGGTGTCGTATCCGTTCTCGTTTGTTCGGTTTTGGCTGTTTGTGCTGTCGTTGGCGGCTGGTTTGCTGTGGGTTGTGCCGCCTGCTGCACTGGCGGAGGGCGGGCATGCCCACGGTGGCCGCTCGCACCATCCGCAACTGGAGTTGCCACAGGGCAAGGAGTGTGTCAAACCCGTCGAGTGGATGCGTCGCAATCATATGGATTTCCTGAAGCAAAGCCGTGAAATGGCGGTGCGGGAGGGGGTGCGGGTCCGGTCCGACAGTCTGAAAAATTGCGCCACCTGTCATGTCAGCCGTGCCAAGTTTTGTGATCGGTGCCATGCCTACACGGGGGTTTCCCCCAACTGTTTTGAGTGCCATCACTATCCCCAATAGCGGCCAGGTTGTGGTCCGAACGGGAGTGTCAATGGGATAACGCGGTAGCTAGACTGGGGATTGAAGCCATGACCATGGCCACATTGGATAGAAGATCGGTTCTGGGACTGGGTGGGGCGATGGCGGCCGGTGTGGTGCTCGCGCCGGGCGTGTCGTTGCTGGCCGCGCCGGTCGAGCGCACGGAGGCCTCGGGCGATCGGCGCTGGGCCATGTTGATCGATCTCTCCCGTTGCACTGCCGATTGCACGGCCTGTCTGTCCGCCTGCCGCAAGGAGAACAATGTGCCCCTGTTTGGCGAGCCCAGTCGGGATGTGCACTGGATTCGCAAGGTGGAGATCCGTGACCGGGACCGGCGGCGTCCTGCGGTCAATCTGCCGGTCTTGTGCAACCATTGCGAGCATCCGCCCTGTGTGCATGTCTGTCCGACGGAGGCCTCTTTCGTCCGCAAGGATGGCATTGTCCTGGTGGATGAGCATCGGTGCATCGGCTGCCGGTATTGCATGATCGCCTGTCCCTACAAGGCCCGTTCCCTGGTCTACCATGAAACCAGACGGGGCCTGGAGAGCAATCCGGGGGTGCCCATCCGCAGCAAGGGTGTCGTGGAAAAGTGCACCTTTTGTGTACACCGCCTGGACGAGGGGCGGGAGCCCGCCTGTGTGGAGGCCTGCAAGGCGGGGGGCAAGTCGGCCATGCTGTTTGGGGATCTCAACGATCCCGACTCCGACATTGCCAAACGGGTGCGGAGCGTGGCAACCAAGACCATTCGACCCGATCTGGGGTTGAAACCCCGCGTGCATTATCAGGGATTGTAAAAAAGGGGCAATGGGCATGATTGACGAGTATGCGGCTATTGAAGGGCGTTCCTCCGGTTATTTCAAGCTGTTGGGGTTGATGGGCCTGCTGGTGGCGCTGGGGGGGGCTGCCTTTGTCTACATTGAGGTGAACGGGCATGGGGTCACCGGCATGAACAACACGGTGGTCTGGGGACTGCCGCACATTTTTGCCATCTCCCTGCTGGTCATGGCCTCGGGTTCCTTGAATCTGGGCTCCATGTCCACCATTTTTGCCGTCAAGCATTTCAAGCCCTTCGGTCGTTTTTCCGCCTTTCTGGCCATTGCGCTGCTGGCGGGGGGGTTGACCGTGTTGACGCTGGATCTGGGGCGGCCGGACCGGATGCTGTTGATCATGCTCCACATGAATTTCCGGTCCATGTTTACCTGGAATGTCTTTCTTTATTCCGGCTTCACGGTGCTCTGCTTCCTGTATTTGTGGAGCATGTTCCAGTTTCCCCAATTCACCAAGGTGGCCGGGTCGGCGGCCTTTGCCTGGCGTTTCGTCCTGACCACGGGGACCGGGTCCATCTTCGGGGTGATTCATGCCCGTGAGGTGTTTCACTCTGCCATCACGGCGCCCACCTTTGTGGCCATCTCCCTGACCTCCGGGACGGCCTTGAGCATTTTGTTGCTGGTCACTTCTTTTCGCCTGACGGGGCGGGTGCTGGATCTGCGTCTGGTGCATGCCTTGCGGAATGCCCTGATCTTTTTTCTGCTGTTGGTGTTGTATCTGTTGGTTGTGGAAAAGTTTACCAAATTTTACTCCCCGGCCTTCTATGACGTGGAGCAGTGGATACTGACGGGCTCCTATGCCTGGCTGTACTGGGGCGGGGTGGTGTTGCTGGGGGTGATCGCCCCGTTGGCGGTGTTGTTCAATCATCATTGGGGCAACCAGATGGGCGGCATTGTGTTGGCGGCCGCTCTGGTGGTGATGGGGCTCTTTCTGTTTGTGGGATTTGTGCTGGTGGCGGGGCAGTCCTATCCGTTGAACATGTTTCCGGGTTATGAGGTCACCAGCGTGTTCCAGGATGGCATGGAGGGCAGTTACGCGCCCAGCCTGGTGGAGTTGCTCCTGGGGCTGGGCGGAGTGGGGGTGAGTGGTCTGCTCTATCTGTTGGGTATCCGTTTTTTCCGTCTGCTGCCCCAAAAGGCGACCGCCCCGGAGGGGTGGGATGTGGCCTGGCATCCGTGACCTTCATTATTGCGGGTCCAGGGGGGTCACCCCCCTGGCGGGTCCAGGGCAGCGCCCTGGGACTTTGCCGTTTGCTTTTCAAAGGAAGCCGCAGCCGCTTTTTGCTGCGGCTTTTTCAACATGCGCCGCAGGCAGGCTGCAGATAATCGCAGGTCCCGGGACCACTCGCCAGATTGCCTGCGGCGCATGCTGAGGGCGCCGCAGCAAAAAGCGGCTGCGGCTTTCTTTACAATCAACGGCAACGGCAAAGTCCCAGGGCGCTGCCCTGGACCCGCCAGGGGGGTGACCCCCCTGGACCCGCAACAACTACGTATCCCAAAATGGGTGCGGTTTGGCTGGCAGAATCCGATAGTCTGCTGGACGAAACGATGCGCGGGGCTGTTGTCCCGCTATTTGTCCGGATGGGTTCTGTTCCACTCCTGGGCCTGGTGCTGGGCTTCTTCCACTTCGGCGGCGGTCATCTGGCTGGTGAGTTGTTCCAGCAACTGTCGGGCGCCCCGGTAGCCGTTGGCGGAGGCCAGGTTGAACCACATGTGGGCCTTGATGAAATCCTTGGCGACTCCCCAGCCCTCCTGATAGCTCAGGCCCAGGTTGGACTGGGCCTGGGGATTGTGTTGCTCGGCGGCCCGCATAAGCCAGGAGATGGCCTGGTCCGGGTCCTGGGGGGTGCCATAGCCCTTGGCATGCATCAACCCCAGGTTGAGCTGGGCGTTGCTGTCCCCCTGTTCGGCGGCGCGCTGATACCAGTAGGCGGCCTTCCTGTAATCCTTGAGTACCCCGGTGCCGTGATAATAGACGAAGCCAAGATTGAACTGGGCCCCGGCATGTCCCTGTTCTGCCGCCCGTTGATACCAGGCGAGGGCCTCCTCGTGGTTTTGCGGCACACCCTGTCCTTTGGCGTAGGCGGTGCCGAGGTCGGATTGGGCCTCGGCGTGTCCCTGCTCGGCCGCCTTGAACAACCAGGTGGCGGCTTCCTTGTAGTTTTGCAGCACCCCCTCGCCCCGGGCATACATGGCGCCCAGGGCCGCCTGGGCGGGTGCATTGTGTTGTTCCGCCGCCTTGCGCAGCCAGAGAAGGGCCTCCCGATAGTCCTGGGGTACGCCGTTGCCGGCCCGGTACATGATGCCCAGGGCGGACTGAATCAGGACATCGCCTTTTCGGGCTTTTTCCAGCAAGTTTTCCAGTGTCTGGGCATCGCCATATTTGACCTTGGCCAACAGTTCTTCAAAATAGCCGGCCTCCCCGACCGAGCAGGTCAATCCGGCAAGCAGCAGCCATACCATTCGCCATGCGCGCATAACAACTCCGTCAACGGTGAACCGGAAGGGAGGCTGTCCGGTTCGGCAACCCCCATGCACACCACTGTATAACGCTTTTTGCCCGAAGTCACCCCTGCAGGCGCGGGTTGACGTGATGGTCCGGAGGGGGTGGTGGGCTGCAAGGAATCTTGCTTTGGCAAGAAAGGTTGCATATTGCGGTATGATCTCGTTTTTATAACATGAAATCTCTGTAATGCACCATAAAGGCGTGGGGGGTGTCTGCCTGATTGCGGCAAGAAAGGGGGTGCTGGCGGGCGACCCTGCCTGTTTTTCGATGAGGGGGCAATAACTTGCAAAAACTTTATTAACGGCATGTTTATTGCGAGGATCTTTGGAGGGTATCGCTGCAGCGAAAATCAGGAGGTATGGTGCGTGAAAACCAATTGCTGGGAAGAGAAACAGTGCGGGCGTGAGCCCGGCGGCAGGGCGGCCGACAAGCGGGGTCCCTGCCCGGTGCCGTTGTATACGTTGGCCGATGGTTTCCTGGGTGGCGAAAATGGCGGGCGGGCTTGCGTGTTCGTGGTGGGCCGTCTGAATGAACACGAGCGCAAGTGGGCCTGTTCCCAGTCCTCCGACACCTGCGAAAAGTGCGATTTTTACCGGAAGCTCAAGAAAAAATACAAGAAGTCGTTCACCGAGCCGCTGTTCGACAAATTCATTCAGAATGCCGACCGCCGCTGAGGGGGTCGACCGACCGGGCGCCTCGCCTGTGGCGGTCAGCCTTTCACGGCATATCTGCCCGGGTCGAGATGCCGCAGCAGCAGGGCCTGCAGGTCACTTTTGGCGATGGGTTTGGTCAGGAAGTCGTCCATGCCCGCTGCCAGACAACGCTCCTTTTCTCCCGGCATGGCGTTGGCCGTCACCGCCACCACGGGGGTGCGGGGCGTGCGTCCTTCCTGCTCGTGGGTCCTGAACGCACGGCAGACGGTGAGACCGTCCATTTCCGGCATGTGGCAATCCATGAGCACCAGATCATAACGGCCTTCCCGGAGCAACTGCAGGGCGGCTGTGCCGTTCTCGGCGGTGGTGACACCGACCCCAAGCCCTTTGAGAATGATCTGAAACAGTTTTTGATTGACGATATTGTCCTCGGCGACCAGGATATGCACCTTGGGAGAAAAGGTGACCCGCTCCATTTTATCCTCCCAGTGTTCTGGATCGGCTCCTTTGACCGGCACCGCTTTTTTCAGGGGTGCCCGAAACGCAAAGAGGGAACCCTTGCCTGCCGTGCTGGAGAGCGTCACTTCACCGTGCATGCGCTCGGCCAAGCGCCGACAGATGGCCAGCCCCAGGCCACTGCCGCCATATTTGCGGGTTGTGGAGGCATCCCCCTGGGTGAAGGGTTGAAACAGCCGTTCTGCCACCTCTTCCGGAATACCGATACCCGTATCCTCCACCTGGAAGGTCAGCCAGGTCATCTGCCCATCGGCCGGGTCTCTGGTGGCCATGATCCGCAGGGTGATCTCGCCTTTTTCGGTAAATTTGATGGCATTGCTGAGGAGGTTGACCAAAATCTGGCGAATGCGGTGCTCGTCGCCTTCGACCAGGAGCGGGACATCGCTGGCAATGCGGGTGCGCAGATGCAACCCCTTTTTGATGGCCAGTTCACCGAACAAATCCCGGAGTTCGTTGCGCATCTCCCTCGGCGAAAAGGGATTTTCCTCCAGTTCCAGGTGGCCGGACTCGATTTTGGACAGGTCAAGTACGTCATTGATAATATTCAACAAATTATCGCCTGACTTCTTGATCATCTCCACGTAGAACAGCTTTTTGCTGGAGAGTCGTTTTTCCATGAGCAGGGCCGCCATGCCCATGATGCCGTTCAGGGGGGTGCGTATTTCATGGCTGATGGTGGCCAGGAATTCGCTTTTGTAGCGGCTGGCCAGTTCAGCGGCCTCCTTGGCCTCATGCAGGCGCTGTTCTCCCAGCTTGCGCTCGATGACCCCGGCCAGGGTGTTGGCAATGGAGGTGAGAAATTTTTCCTCTTCCGGCACACTGCGATGGTCAGGCGGCACATAGGCCATGATGACGCCCAGGATCTGGTCGTTGGACAGGATGGGAATGCTGTAATGTCCATAGTCCTGGGTGTCGGCGTGGATGGCCTGGGGGTATTCGACCATGCGCTCGACAAAGGTCACTTCCCGGGTCATGGCCACCTCTCCGCACAGACAATGTCCCAGAGGTACCACCGCGCAGGCGGTGCAAAGCTCCGGGGGCAGATTGTGCTGTGCGGTCAGTCGCAGGTGTTGTCTACTGTCATCCAGGAGAAAGATGGCACCCCGGGACTCCAGGGACAACCAGGGAATGGACAGAATGGCCTTCAGGGCCTCCTGCAGCAGTTCGGGCAGGGCCAGCGGTTGCAAGGCAATCTGCAGCAGATTGCCGATGGCTACCTGCGACTGGTAGACCCGTTCATTGCGCTCTTCCAGGGCGATGCGTTCGGAAATGTCGCGAATAATGGCGGAAAAAAAGTGGTTGTCCCCCTCTTGCCAACTGGCCAGCGTGGCCTCCAGGGGAATCTCCCGACCATCCCGATGGATGCCATAGAGTTCCACCGTTTTGCCGGCGTAACGGGTCAGGCTGGACTCCTTGATGCGCTCCAGGGCTTCCAGATGCCGTTGCCGGTAGCGCTCCGGCATCATGCGGGTGAGGGATTGGCCCAGGCACTCCGCGGCGGGATAACCGAATACCGTCTCGGCGCCCTCGTTCCACAGCAGCACGCGGCTGTGACCATCGATGACGACGATGGCGTCCTTGGTGGCCGATGCGACCTTCAGGAGCAGGGTACTCATCGTCTCAACCGAGGGGGAGGAATACTGTGAGGGTGGTCCCGGTCTCTGCGGCGGTCTCCATGGTGATGGTGCCGTTTTGCACCTTGGCGATCAGCATGGCGGAATAGGTGCCCAGACCGGTACCGCCCGTCTTGCCTGCCGTGGCATACTTGTCAAAAAAACGGGTTACCAGTTCTGCCGGGACCGCCCCCTGATTGTGGATGACAATGACGGCCCGGTCGTCGATCTTTTCCCAACGGACCGTGATGCTGCTTTGGCGCGGGGCGGCTTCGATGGCATTCTTGATCAGGTTGGCCAGCAGGGAATAACACAGCAACTCCTCTCCCAGCACCAGACACGACTCGTCGGCCTGCGCCGCCTCCGTGACGGCGGCACCGGCGACCATGACCAGTTTTTTGTGGGCGATGCGGTCCTGGAAGGCCTGTCGGATTTTGTGGACGACGCCCGGTATGTCGACGGGTCGGGGGTTCAGGACGTAGGTGCCCTGCTCCATTTTGTACAGGTCGAGAGAGCTGTTGATCATCTCCAGCAAACGGTATCCCGATTCGCGGATGATGCCCAGCATGTTGACCTGGTCCGGGTTGCAGTCGGGACATTTCTTGTTGGCCAGCAGCAGATCGGAAAAACCGATAATCGCATTGAGGGGGGTTTTGAGATCGTGCCGCATGATGCGGCTGACCTCTTCCCGCAGGGCTGCTGCAGTAATCAACTCCTTGTTTTGTTTCTCTATTTTCTCTCTGGCCCGTTTCAGGCCGAGGTGGGTCTTGGTCCGGGCATGGACGATGGCTGTGCTGAACGGCTTGACGATGTAGTCCACCGCTCCCAGGGCGAGTCCCGTCATTTCGTCGGATTCGTCGTCCTTGGCGGTGATGAAAATGACAGGGATGTCGCTGGTCTGTTCATTGGCTTTCAGGCGGGCGCACACCTCATACCCATCCATCTCCGGCATGATGATGTCGAGGAGGATCAGGTCCGGCCGCTGGGTCTCGGCCAGTTGCAGGGCCTGTTCGCCGCTGGTGGCGATGGAAACGTCAAAGTCGGGCTGGAGGGTGGGCAACAGCACCTTGATGTTGGCTGGTACATCGTCAACAATCAACACCCTCGGCGTGGCAGGTTCCGTATTCATGCCCCATCCTCATCGATCAATGGTGCCGGCCTGGCCGGCAGGTACCTGCAATGGCACACCCCCTCATTGTGTCGCATCGGTCTGGATAAATCAACCCGGGACCAGGAGGCTCGTGCGCGTTGCGCCGGCCGGTCACCCGGCAGGGACCGGCCGGCCGTCATGGTCCACCAGAAAACGGGCCAGATCGTCGGCAGGCAGCGGGCGGCTGTAGTAATACCCCTGGATCTCGTCACAGTCGTTGCCCCGCAGGAAAGCGAGCTGGGCTGCCGTTTCTACCCCCTCCGCCACCACGGTGAGATGCATCTTGTGCGCCATGGAAATGATGGCCGAGACGATGGCGGCATCCTCGCTGTCGGTCGGCAGGTCCGATACGAAGGATCGGTCTATCTTCAGGGCGTGCAGGGGAAACCGTTTCAGGGCGCCGAGGGACGAATATCCCGTCCCGAAATCGTCCAGGGAGATGTGCACGCCGCTGTTTTTCAGCTCCTGCATGGTGACAATCGACTGTTCCACATTTTCCATGACCATACTTTCGGTAATCTCCAGTTCCAGCAGTGCCGGGGGCAGGCGGGTCTCTGCCAGGATGGTGGAGACGGTTTCGATCAACTCTCCACCCTGCTGGAATTGACGGGCGGACAGGTTGACGGCCACCCGCACCGCCTGGCCATGGGTATCCAGCCATTGTTTGTTCTGTCGGCAGGCGCTCTGCAAAATCCATCGGCCCAGCGGGACGATCAGACCGCACTCTTCGGCCAGTTGGATGAAGAGTCCGGGTGCCACCAGACCAGAGCCCGGCCTGTGCCACCGTACCAACGCCTCCATGCCGGTGACCCGACCCGAGCGACCATCCACCTTGGGCTGATAGTAGAGGCAAAACTCTTCTCTTTCCAATGCCTGCCGCAACTCTTTTTCCATCTGCACCCGCTGCATGGCCTGGTCCTGCATCGCCTGGGTGAAAAACCGGAAGGTGGAACGTCCCTCCTTCTTGGCCTGGTACATGGCGCTGTCGGCATGTTTGAGGAGGGTGTCCACATCGGTGGCGTCATGGGGAAAAAAGGTGATGCCCATGCTGCCCGATACCAGCACCTCCTCCCCGAGCAGCTGGAAGGGCCTGGCGAGCTGTTCCAGAATTTTGCGTGCCACCAGTTCGACATAGAACGGACTGGTCAATTGATGGAGAATGATGGTGAATTCATCGCCACCCAGCCGGGCGACCGTGTCGGAGGTACGGAGGCAGGAGGTGATCCTCTGGCTGGCCTCCCGCAACAACTGGTCGCCGGCCTCGTGCCCCATGGTATCGTTGACCAGCTTGAACCGGTCGAGATCGATAAAAATCAGGACCACGTCACCGCGATTGCGCACTGCCATGGCAATGGCCTGGTTCAGACGGTCATGGAAGAGTACCCGGTTGGGCAGGCCGGTCAGCAGGTCAAACTTGGCCTGCTGGTCGAGTTGCGCCTCCAGATTGCGGCGGTTGATCAGGCCCATGATGGTGCTGGCCGCCGTGGTCAAGAATTCCGCCTCTTCCGGGCGGGGTGTATGCTGGGCGGGGACATACAGATTGATCACGCCCACGCAGCGGTTGCGGTCCATGATGGGCGCGCAATAATGGCCATGGGGCAGCATCCCTTCCAGATGGATATCGTGCTGATCATCCACGCAGGCGGAAAACAGCAGCTTCCTGGCCAGAAATGCCTTGCCACACAGGCACTGACCGGGCCGGATGCGGGCACACACGTTCTGATGGGCGGCGTCAAACCCGCAGTGGGCCGACAGCACCAGCTCATCGGTCGCCGAGTCCAGTAAAAAGACCGCCCCTTTGGGCTGCAGATCGAACCAGGAGACCGAAAAAATAATATGCAGAATGGCCTGCAACTGCTCAGCCAGGGAGACGGGGTCCAGCATGGTCGCCAGCAGACGGTTGATGGCCAGGTGGGATTCGTAGGCGATGCGGAGCTGCTCTTGCTGGACCGTCAGGGTGGCGTTGTGCCGCTTGAGTGTCTGATGGGCCGACTGCAGGGCAAGATGGGTTTTGACCCGGGCCAGCGCCAGGGTCGGGCGGATGGGCTTGGTGATGTAGTCCACCGCGCCGCATGCGAATCCCTTGCTTTCGTCCTCGGCGGTCCCCCGACCGGTGACAAAAATGATGGGCACATCGGCTGTGCGCGCATCGGCCTTCAATTGCCGACATACCTCATAGCCGTCCATGTCGGGCAGCATGATGTTCAGGAGGATCAGGTCGTGAGGGGATTGACGGGCATGGGCCTGCCAACAGGCCTGCAATGCCGCTTGGCCGGTGGCGCATGTCTCGACCTGGCCGCACTCTTCCAGGAGGAAGGTCAACTCGGTCTGGATGGACAATTGATCTTCGACAATCAGGATATGCATCGTCTGTTCCTGGTTTGGTTGCCTGTCGCCGGTCGGTCGGGTTTTGAGGTCACCGACGGCTGTCATCCTACCTGTTCCTGGACGGCAAGTCGATCCCCTGTGATGCCGGTGATCGGGTCTGTCCGGCCCTGCCGAACCGGTTCAACCCGGATGGGCAGCCAGTGCCTGCCGGACTGCGTCGCTTTCCCGTTCCAGTTGTTCCAGCAGTTCGGCGGCCCCCTGGAGGGTGCCGGTTTCGCCCAACTGTTCCATGGCCTGGCACAAGGCGGCCAGGCCGTCGGCATGAACCACCCCGCAACAGCCCTTGAAGGCATGGGCCGCGCGCATGCACTGGGCGGCCTGGCGCGTCGCCACGGCGGTGCGCAGCAGTGACAGGTTGCGTTGCATGTCTTGCAAAAAGACCTGGATCAGGCGATCCATCCGTTCTCTGCCCAGGATGAGCTGTTTCCTGGCCAGGGCCCGTTCATCCAGCGGCGAGCCGCCGTGCAGCGGTTCTGTCCCGGGCGCATCCGCCGCCAGGGGCGGGGTGGCGGGATCGGGAGCAGACCGCAGAAAACGTTCCAGTACACCCTGCAGGGCGTGCAGGGTCAACGGTTTGACCAGGATATCATCCATGCCGGCCGCCAGGCAGGCGGCCCGTTGGTCTGCGGTGGCGCTGGCCGTCAGGGCGATGACCGGGGTGTGCCGTGAGTGGCCGGCCTCCTGTTCCCGGCGACGCAGGAGCCGGGTGGTCTCCAGGCCGTCCAGCACCGGCATGCGGCAATCCATCAGCACCAGGTCAAAGGTTTGTGCCTGGAGGTGCTCCAGTGCCTCCTGGCCGTTTTCGGCCAGTTCAAAGGTGTCAATACCCAACAGGGGAAGGGTCTCGCTGCAAAACAGGCGATTGATGGCCATATCATCCACCACCAGCAGGCGATGCCGGCCCGGGGGGAACCGGTGGTGGCGCCCAGGCCGACTGGCAGGGCGGGGCTGGTGCGCCGGACCGGTTGTACGGGTGAACGGGAGGGTGAAATGGAAACAACTGCCCTGGTCCGGTTGGCTGTCCACCCCGATCTCGCCGCCCATGTGCTGCACCAGGCGGGCGCAGATGGCCAGACCCAGGCCGGTCCCGCCAAACTGGCGGGTGGTGCGGGCATCGGCCTGCATGAACGGTTGAAACAGGTGGTGCAATGACCCGGGCGCAATGCCGATGCCGGTATCCCGTACCGCAAACTGCAACCGGAGCGCAGGCCCGGTGTGCGGCACGGGCGTCACCGTCAGTTCGATGTGACCCTGGTGGGTGAAACGGACGGCATTGGCCAGCAGGTTGTACAGGATTTGGCGCAACCGATTGGGATCGCCAACGAGGGTGGCAGGGAGATCGTCTGCGCAGCGCCAGGTCAGGCTGACCCCCTTGTCCTGGGCCGCCAGCATAAACAGCGCGACGGCCTGGGCCAATTCATCGGCCAACGTGAACGGGATCTGTTCCAACACCATCTTGTGGGCTTCCAGTTTGGCATAGTCCAGGATGTCGTTGGTGACGGCCAGCAGATGTCGGCCGGATTGTCGGATGATGGATAAAAACTGCTGGGACTTGCTGTCCAGGAGACCATGGGACAGCAGATCGGCAAAGCCCAGGATGCCGTGCAGAGGGGTGCGGATTTCATGACTCATGTGGGCCAGAAAGCGATCCTTGGCCTGGGTGGCCTCGATGGCCTGCTGGCGTGCCTGCTTCAGGGCCAGATGCGTCTTGACCCGTGCCAGTACCACCGGTGCGCTGAAGGGTTTGCTGATAAAATCCACCGCCCCCAGCGCCAAGCCGCGGGTTTCATCCCGTGGTGCGCGCTTGACCGTGATAAAAATGACGGGAATGTCTCGTGTCGCCTCCATGGCCTGCAGTTGGGCACAGACCGCGTAGCCGTCCATATCAGGCATGACAATGTCCAGGAGGATCATGTCCGGGGGCGTGCTGACCACGGCGTGCAACGCCTGTTGGCCGCTGGTGGCGACGACCACCTCATACGTCTGTTCCAGCAGGGCGGCCAGGACCCGGATATTGCCCGGCAGGTCATCGACCACCAGGATGGTCGGTTTGGAGTGGAGGCGGGTCATGATGGGTATGCCGTCATGGCTGGGGTGCAGTAGCGGGTTGGACCGTTCCTGCCGCCAGAAAGAGCAGGGGGAGCAACGAGCGCTCCCCCCAACCAGGCGCACCTGCCCGGCCGTTCTCCAGGCAGGGTGCGTTGCACTGGCCGTTGTCCCGACAGGCCATCCGGGAGGAGACCTGCGGACAACCGGTCAAGCCGATACTACCAGCCCCAACCGCCCGGCCCGCCCCAACCGCCCGGCCCGCCCCAACCGCCCGGCCCGCCCCAGCCGTTGTTGCCCCAGCCGTTGTTCCAGCCGTTGTAGTTGTTCCAGTTGTTGTTCCAGTCATTGTTGCCGTAGCCGTTGCCGGAACCGGCGACATCGCCACCCATGTTGAAGCCGAAATTGCCGCTGGCGCGGCCATTGCCGTTGCCGTTGCCCAGCCAGTTGTTGCCCCAGTTGTTGC
This sequence comes from Magnetococcus sp. DMHC-8, assembly GCA_039908555.1. Lineage (GTDB taxonomy): Bacteria > Pseudomonadota > Magnetococcia > Magnetococcales > Magnetaquicoccaceae > Magnetaquicoccus. The sequence continues at coordinate 1,160 of JAMOAX010000031.1, read as the reverse complement.
CATTGTTCCAGCCGTTGTTGCCCCAGCCGTTATTGTTCCACGGACCGCCCCAGCCCGGGCCCCAGCCCCATGCTGCCGCGTCGCCGGCCGACAGCAGAACTGCGCCGCCCAGCAGGGCCGCCAATGCCAGCACGTTTGCCATTTTTTTCATTGTCTTTTTCTCCTTTGCGGATGATGAGCGAACAAGTTGTTATTGTGGGGAAAACCCCCCGTCAGTCACGGGCAAGTCATCTGAAATCCAAAACACGTGCGTCCGATCCTAGCATGGAAGGTTATTATACGCTACCGTTTTTCGACAGCTTACGCCAATTGTCCCGCTTCGCTGCCCGATGGGCCGGCCCCTGATGCCTGTCTGGCGGTTGCAACCCTGTCTGCTGGAACCCGGATGATCGATCCGCACATGGTGGTGGTGATTCCCTGTCACGATGAACCCGACCTGCTGGTCACCCTGGCGTCGTTGTGGGCGTGTCGGCCCCCGGCCTGTCCGGTCGAGGTGATGGTGGTTGTCAACGGTTCGGCGGAAGATGGCGCGGCGGTTCAGTCTCGCAACCGATTGACGTGGGAGGCGGCCCGGGCGTGGCGCGCTGACCATCGGGAGGCGGATCGGGTCTTGCACCTGTTGTATGAGCCGGCGCTGCCCCCCCGACAGGCGGGGGTGGGCACGGCCCGCAAGCTGGGCATGGACTGGGCCCTGACCCGTTTTGCCGGTGCCCGGCGCGATACCGGTGTGATCGTCTGCCTGGATGCAGACTGTGTGGTGGCGGCCAACTATCTGGAGGTGTTGGCACACCATTTTGCCAGTCATCCGCATACCCCGGGGTGTTCGATCTATTTCGAACACCCCTGGACGGGGCTGCCGGACCGCCAGCGACTGGCTATTATCCAGTATGAGTTGTTTTTACGCTACTATTTGCACGGCTTGCGGTGGAGCGGTTTTCCGCATGCCTTTCACACCATCGGTTCCAGCATGGCGGTGCGGGCCGCGCCCTATCGGCGGCAGGGGGGCATGAACCGGCGCAAGGCCGGGGAAGATTTTTATTTTTTGCAAAAGATCATTCCGCTGGGCGGCTTCAGCGATGTGTGCAGCACCACGGTTTTTCCCTCGGCCCGGTCTTCGCATCGGGTGCCCTTCGGGACCGGGCGGGCCATGGCGGACGGGT
>JAMOAX010000173.1:0-5085 GCA_039908555.1 Magnetococcus sp. DMHC-8 | reverse complement strand
TGCCCCTGGACCCCGCCAGGGGGATGATCCCCCTGGACCCGCAATACTACGTATCCCGGGCTGGGCGCGGTTTAATTGTGCAATGCCACGCTCTTGACCTGGGCAAACAGTGACAGTCCCGGTTGCAGTGCCAGGGCCGCACAGGATTTGCTGGTCACCCGTGCCAGCAGCGGCATGCCGGCCAAATCCAACTGAACCATCACCTGGGCGACATTTTCTGCCTGGATGGCCACGACGGTGGCCGGAAAAATGTTCAGGATGCTGGTGTGTTGCGGTTTTTCCAGTGCCAGGCTGACATCCCGGGCCAGAATGCGTACCCGCACCCGTTCGCCCGTTGTCAGCCCGATGGCATCGGGCAGGTGGAGGGTCAATCCGGCACCCGCTGCCAGACGGGTCAGGTGAAAGGCGCTCTCCCGTCCCACCACCGTGGCTTCGAGCAGGGCCCCCGCTTCGGGTCCATGGGCAAACGGCTGGTCCAGGCGGGTCGCCAGCAGATGGACCGGTCCCCGGGCCACCAGTCGCCCCTGCTCCAGAACCAGCAACTGATCGGCCAATTGCATGATCTCCCCCATGTCATGACTGACGTAGAGCACGGGCCGTTGCCAGCGTCGGTGCAGTTGGCGGAGGTAAGCCAGAATCCGCTGCTTGCTGACGCCATCCACGGAGGCCAGGGGTTCATCCATCAACAACAGCGCCGGATCGGTCAACAGCGCCCGGGCGATGGCAACCCGTTGCCGTTCGCCGCCGGACAATTGCATCGGGTGACGGGGCAGCAGCCCCTCCAGCGCCAGGATGGCAATCAGCTCTGCCATCTCTGGCTGCCCGGTCGTGCCGGTCGCGGTGGCGGGGCGGCAGCGGGTCACGGCCCTCTGCCGGGCAAAGGCCAGATTGCCGGCCACCGTCAGATGGTTGAACAGCCGTCCGTCCTGGAACACGAAGCCCACCGGGCGCCGGAAAGGGGGGACAAAAACGGGCGGATCGTCTCCCTGCCAGAGTTGATCGCCAAAGCGTACCAGACCGCCCGCCGGTCGCTCCAGGCCGGCCAGACAGCGCAGCAGCGAGGTTTTGCCACTGCCGGAAGGGCCGAACAGGGCGGTAATACCCTGCAACGTGTCGCACATGTCGATGGCCAAGGTAAAGGCGCCGCGTTGCCATTGCACGCGACACTGGAACGGGATGGCCGGCGCCGGGGCAGGATCGTGCCTCATGGGCTGCCGGTATGGGCGTGGCGGTTGATGCGGAAGATGACCAGCAAGGCCGCAAAGGCCGTGCCCAGCAATAGGCCTGACAGGAGATGGGCCTGGCCATAATCCAGGTTTTCCACATGGTCGTAGAGTACGATGGAGATGACCTGAGTCTGTCCCGGAATGTTGCCTCCCACCATCAGGACGACCCCGAACTCTCCCAGGGTATGGGCAAAGCCCAGGACTCCGGCGGTCAGATAGCCGCGTCGTGCCAGGGGCAGGACCACGTGCCAGAAGGTATCCCACGGTCCGGCCCCCAGGCTCCAGGCGGCTTCCAGGGTTGGGTGGCCGATGGCCTCGAAGGCGCGTTGCAAGGGTTGAATGACAAAGGGCAGGGAATAGATGACCGAGGCGATGACCAGTCCGGGCAGGGTGAAGGCGAGGGGATGGCCGGTCAGACTCTGCCAGAGTCTGCCTGGCCAGCCGTCGGCGCCCAGCAGGATCAACAGATAAAACCCCAGCACCGTGGGGGGCAGCACGATGGGCAGGGCGACCAGGGATTCCACCCACAGCCGGCCTGGCCAGCGACTGGTGGCCAGCCACCAGGCCAGGGGGGTGCCGGCCACCAGCAGGATGAGGGTGGTCATGCCGGCCAGCAGCAGGCTGAGCTGGATGGCTTGCCAGTCCTGCGGGGTGAGGGGCAGAGCCATTCAGGGGAGGTCCTGGTCGGCAGCGTCGGCGGGAAGATACCCCTGGCGGGCCAGGAGAGCCCGGGTGGTCGGCGCGCGCAAAAACCGGATCAACGCCAGGGTGGGTTCCGTCGGCCCGGCCTGGGGCAGGCGAACCGCGCCCTGCTGCACGGGTTGGTACAGATGGATCGGCACCTCCCAATGACTGCCCGGTCGGGGTTGGCCATGCGGGTTCAGCAGTTGGGAGAGGGCCACGAAACCGGCCTCGGCATTGCCGCTGGCCACAAAGGCCAGCACTTGGCCCACATCCTCTCCGAACACCAGCCGTTTGTCATAGGTCGATGACAGGCCCAGTCCATCCAGTACCTCCCGGGCGGCCCGCCCGTAGGGCACGCTGCGGGGGTTGCCCAGGGCCAGCCGGGTCAGCAGACCGGCGGTCAAGGGGTGTGCGCCGTTGGCAAAGCGGTGGGGGTCGGCACTCCACAGCACCAGTCGGCCCCGGGCATAGACAAACAGGCTGTCCGGGACGGCCAGCCCCTCCTGGAGCAATCGCCGGGGACGTTCCATGTCTGCCGAGAGAAACAGGTGAAACGGGGCCCCCTGGCGGATTTGGGCAAACAGTTTGCCGGAGGAGCCGGCACTGATGAGCAGGGTATGGCCGCTCTCCTGTGCAAACTGGTCGGCCAGGCCGTGCAGGGTCCTGCTGAAATTGGCGGCCACAGCCACCCGGACGGTCTCGGCCGGGCTGGTCACGGGCCAGCAGAGGAGGGCCAGGAGGAGCCATGGTCGCCAGCGGGTGGATTGGTCGTCCATCCCGGTTCACCCCCCCAGAGCGGCCATGCGTGCCGCCGTGGGGAGGGTCTCCCGGGTCTCGAAGGTGTGCCGTTCCGGTTTGAGGGCGACGGCGGCTTGTATGGCCTGTCTGAGTTCGGCATCGCTGGCCCCCTGGCGCAGGAGGGTTTTGAGGTCCATGCGATCCGTTCGTCCCAGACAGTAGACCAGGTTGCCCTGGGAGGTCAGACGCATCCGGTTGCAGGTATCGCAAAAATGGCGCGACCGGGCAGAAATGACGCCGATTTCGGTACCCGTCTCCGTCAGCCTGAAATAACGGGCCGGTCCGGCCCCGCGTCCCGGCTGGACGGGCAGGAGCCGGTCACCGAAGTGGGCACCAATGTGCGCCAGGATGGCTTCGGCCGGGACAAACCGGTCGGCCACCTCCAGCCCGGCCTCCCCCACCGGCATGGTCTCGATAAAGCGCAGCACCACCCCCTGTTGCCCGGCAAACTGCACCATGGCCGGAATTTCCTGATCGTTGATGCCGCGCATGACCACCATGTTGACCTTGACCGGTTGCAGACCGGCCTGGACGGCTGCGGTGATGCCGGTCAGCACCGCCGACAGTCCCAGTCCGTCGGGGCGGTGGAGAGGCTGACCGCTCCGGCCAGGCTGGGTAATGGCCGCAAAAGTGGCGGGATTCAGGGTATCGAGGGAAATGTTGACCCGGTGCAGACCGGCGGCCCGCAAGGGGGCCGCGTAGCGTTCCAGCAGCAGGCCGTTGGTGGTCAGGGCCAACTCTTGCAACCCGGGCAGGGCAGCCAGTTCCTGCACGAGTCCCACGATATTGCGTCGCAACAGCGGCTCCCCGCCGGTCAGGCGAATGCGTTCGATCCCCAACTCCAGAAAGAGGCGCACCAGCCGGACCAGTTCACCAAAATCCAGGAGTTCCCGGTTGTTGGGCAGGATCCGTTCGGTGGAGAGACGACAGTAGGTGCAAAACAGGTTGCACCGGTCGGTCACCGACACCCGGAGGTAACGGATGGTGCGGCCAAAGGAGTCGGTCAGCACGGGGCGGTCCTGACAAAATGGCCGCTTTTGCCCCCCGCTTTTTCCAGCAGGCGAATCTGACCGATGACCATCTCCCGATCCACCGCCTTGCACATGTCGTAGATGGTCAGGCCGGTCACTGCCACGGCGGTCAGGGCCTCCATCTCCACCCCGGTGCGTCCCTGGGTGCGGACCTGGGCGGTGATGCCGATGCTTGACCGGGCGGCATCGGGCGCAAACGTGATCGTGACGGAAGAGAGGTTGAGTGGGTGACAGAGGGGGATCAGCATGTCCACCCGTTTGGCGGCCATGATGCCGGCGATGCGGGCCACCTCCAGGACGTCGCCCTTGCTCAGTTGGCGATTCAGGATGAGCTGGAAGGTTTCCGCCCGCATGGTGACTTCGCCGGCGGCCACCGCCAAACGGTCGGTGCTCGCCTTGGCGGAGAGATCCACCATGCGGGTGGCGCCCTGTTCGTCAAAATGGGTCAGTGGGGTCTGGTCAGTCATAATCGATCCATTGGACGGTCACCAGGGTGCCATCCGGCAAATGTGCCGGTCCTTCCGGCAGGATGATGAACACGTTGGCCCGGGCCAGCGAGGTGAGAATGCCGGAACCCTGGGCGCCGGTGACCTCCACCCAGGGGGGAGAGGCCATTGTCCCGTCCGGGTGGGTAAAGTGGACGACGCCGCGCAGGAAATCCATCCGGCTGTGCCGTTTGTGCCATGTGCCCCGCAGCACGGCCTGGAACTGCCGGTCCGGTGGCGGGGTGGCGCCCATCAGCTTGAGCAGGGCAGGCCGCACGATCAGCAGATAGACGGTCAGACTGGAGACCGGATTGCCCGGCAGGCCAAAAAAATGGGCCCGGCCCAGCCGGCCATAGGCCTGGGGTTTGCCCGGTTTCATGGCCACCTGCCAGAAATGGATCTGTCCATCCCTGGCCAGGAGTTCCTTGACCAGGTCGTAGTCGCCGACCGATACGCCGCCGGTGCTGATCAGGGCATCGGCCTCGGCCCCGCCCCGGTGCAGGGCCTGCTCAATGGCCGTTCGCTCATCACGTACCTGTCCCAGATCCAGGATCTCCACCCCCAGTCTGGTCAGGGCAGCCCGCAGGGCGGCCCGATTGCTGTCATATATCTGTCCCGGTGCCAGGGGGGTGCCGGTCTCCACCAACTCATTGCCGGTGGAGAGCAGGGCGACGCGGACGGGACGAAAGAGGGGGAGCGTCACCCGGCCCAGGGCCGTCAGCAACCCCAGATCCGCCACCCCCAGCCGCCGTCCGGCGGGAAAAATTTCGGCGCCCTGGGCCACGTCTTCACCGGCCGGCCGGATATGCTGGCCGGGCTGCTGGCCGGGGGGGATCACCACCAGGTCGCCCTGGCGCTGTA
>JAMOAX010000172.1:0-5089 GCA_039908555.1 Magnetococcus sp. DMHC-8 | reverse complement strand
GGCTGCTCGCCTGGGAACAACGCTGGACATCATGAATCATGTCCGTTGAAATCCCTTTTACTATTACGGGTCCAGGGGGATTATCCCCCTGGCGGGTCCAGGGCAGCGCCCTGGGACTTTGCCGTTGCCGTTGCCGTTGCCGTTGCTTTTCAAAACAGCCGAAGCCGGTTTTTGCTTCGGCTTTTCAGCATGCGCCGCAGGCAAACTGGCGATCAAAGCCCCTGGCTGGCGATCAAAGCCCCTGGCTGCCGTTGCTTTTCAAAACAGCCGAAGCCGGTTTTTGCTTCGGCTTTTCAGCATGCGCCGCAGGCAAACTGGCGATCCTGGAACGGCCCCCTGCCCCACTACGCCGTCATGCCGTATTTGCGTTTGAACCGTTCGATCCGTCCCGCCGTGTCAACCAGCTTGTGCTTGCCGGTATAGAACGGATGGCAGGAGGAACAGACGCCGACGATCAGGTTTCGTCCGGTTGATCGGGTGGTGATGCTGCCGTTGCAGCCGGAGCAGGTGTAGGTCACTTCGTGATAGTCTGGATGGATGTCCGCTTTCATGGTAATCGTTTCCCAAATGAGTCAGTTGTTCATACTGGCGAAAAATTCTGCATTATTCTTGGTTGCCTTGACTTTGTCCAGGAGAAACCCCATGGAATCCAACGGACCCATGGGCAACAACACCCGGCGCAACAGCCACAGCTTGTTGAGTTCGTCCCGGTCGATCAGCAACTGTTCCTTGCGGGTACCGGACTTGGCGATGTCCATGGCGGGAAAGGTACGCTTTTCCACCAATTTGCGATCCAGGTGCAACTCCATGTTGCCGGTCCCCTTGAACTCTTCAAAGATGACCTCGTCCATCCGGGAGCCGGTATCCACCAGGGCCGTGGCGATGATGGTGAGGGAGCCGCCCTCTTCGATATTGCGCGCCGCGCCGAAAAACCGTTTGGGCCGTTGCAGGGCATTGGCATCGATACCGCCGGAGAGCACCTTGCCGGAGGGGGGGGCCACGGTGTTGTAGGCCCGTGCCAGACGGGTGATGGAGTCCAGCAGGATGACCACATCCCGTTTGTGTTCCACCAGCCGTTTGGCTTTTTCCAGCACCATTTCGGCCACCTGCACATGCCGGGTGGCCGGTTCGTCGAAGGTGGAGGAGATCACCTCGCCCTTGACCGAACGCTGCATGTCGGTCACCTCTTCCGGTCGTTCGTCGATCAGCAGCACCTGCAGGACCACCTCCGGATGGTTCTGGGCGATGGAGTGGGCGATGCTTTGCATCAGCATGGTCTTGCCGGTGCGGGGCTGGGCGACGATCAGACCGCGCTGTCCTTTGCCGATGGGACAGATCAGGTCGATGATCCGGGTGCCCATGTCCTCTTCCGGACAGTTTTCCACCTCCATGATCAACCGCTCGTCGGGGTAGAGAGGGGTCAGGTTGTCGAAGAGAATTTTGTCCCGGGTTTTGAACGGCTCGTCAAAGTTGATCTTTTCCACCCGCAACAGCGCGAAGTAGCGTTCGTTTTCCTTGGGGGCGCGGATCTGCCCGTCGATGACATCGCCGGTGCGCAGGGCGAAGCGGCGAATTTGCGAGGGTGAGACATAAATATCATCCGGACCGGGCAGATAGTTCATGTCCGGGGCCCGCAGGAAGCCGAAGCCATCCGGCAGCACCTCCAGCACCCCTTCGCCATAGATCTGGCCATTGTTGGAGCTTTCCGCCTTCAGGAGGGCGTAGATCAAATCCTGACGGCGCATGCCGTTGATGCCCTCTATTTTTTTCTCGACGGCCAGGGCTGTGAGGGCAGAAACGCTTTCCGATTTCAGGTCTTTTAGGTTCATGGGGCATTAGATCGCGGCAGTGGGTTGAACAACACGGGTGGATGCAGGACGGTCCGGCTTCGACGGGCCGCAATCCGCGCATTCCACAGGAACACAGGAGAACCAAACCATGGGTGCCAAAACAATTCAAATGGCGGAAGCCGCCCGCAGACCGGATGGGTGTCAAAACGCTTCAGAGTGCGAAAAAACGCCAGCCCGTCGGCCAGTCAGAGGGGACCGCTGGATAATCGTTGGATCGAGACGTCGGAACGTTGTTGTGTGACTGGGGGATGGGAGTCGGCTCGATTGCGTTACCCGGCGTTGCATACCCGCAACTGACAGACTTTCACTAAAACAGCGACGTTCGCAGCCGGAGTGGCGAGGAGAGCCACAAACCGGGGAGTACATACCAACCGCCTGCGAGGTTAAACGCGGTCTGTGCAAATGTCAAACATAATTTTTCACGAATTGTCTGACCCCTCCCCCCGGGCTGTGGTCCGGCTTTCCGGCCAGTGGTGCGGCCAGGCCCGTGTCGTGGTGGCAGGAGCCTGTTGGCAGACGGATGACCACAAGGCCTGCAACTGTTGTTCGGTGGCGGGCCATGCACCGCTGTTGTCGATGGCATGGTGGGCCAGCCGTTGTTTTTCCTGTTCGGGCAGTTGCCGGGCGATGACCGCCTGCTGCACGGGAATGGCCATGCCGCCACGGTCCCGCAGGCGTTCCGTCTGGGTTGCCCCGCACAGCACGACCGCCGTCCGGTCAAACCGGCGGGCGCAGTCGGCCTCGAACAGGAGGGGCACTTCGGCCACCACCAGGGCCGTGGTGCCGGGCGGCGTGGCCTGCTGCCACCGGGTCAGGGCCTGGGCCTGCCGTTGGTAAATCCGGGGGTGGACAATGGCCTCCAGATCGAGACGGGCCTGCGGGTCTTGAAAAACGGTCTCACCCAGACGACGTCGGTCGATGGGGCGTGCCGTGACGGGGCCCTCGCCGGCCAGCATGGCCATCCCGAAGCGGTCCAGCACCGCCTGCCAGCCGGTTGAACCGGGCACCAGCACGGCCCGGGCATCCTGGTCCGCATCCAGGAGGTGGGCCCCCTGCCCTGCCAGCCAGCGGCTGACCCGGCTTTTGCCGCACCCCAGGGAACCGGTCACGGCCAGCAAAAACAGTGTGCCGGTCCGGTCCGGGTCGGTCACAGGAGATACCACCGGTAAATGTCCGCCCCGTAGAAAAGATAGACCCAGGCCCCCAGCACCAGATAGGGACCGAACGGAATGGGCTGCAACCGGCTGCGCCCGGCGACCACCATCCAGGTGAGGCCCACCACCGATCCCACCAGTCCCGCCAGGAAGAGGGTGAGGGGCAGGCTCTGCCAGCCCAGCCAGGCCCCGATCATGGCCAACAGTTTGACATCTCCCATGCCCATGCCCACCCGACCGGTCATTTTTTCAAACAGCCAGGCGAACAGCCACAGGCCGCCGCCGCCGGTTGCCACGCCGAGCAGGGCGCTCTCCAGGGTGGGCAGGGGTGGTTCACCCGCCGTCAGGCCGGCCACCACCACCCCCAGGACCAGACCGGGCAGCGTGATCACATCGGGCAGGATATAGTGATAAAAATCAATGACCATCAACACCAGAAAGGCAAAACCGAGCAGGGCGAGCAGCAGGGCAGTCCAGGTCAGGCCGAAGCGCTGGCCCACCTGGACGGCCAGCAGGCCGGCTGCCAGTTCCACCAGGGGGTAGAGGATGGCGATCGGTTGCTGACATTGCCGGCAACGCCCCCGCAGCCACAGCCAGCTCAACAGGGGAATGTTGTCATGCCAGGCCAGCGGTTGGCCACAGCGGGGACAGCCGGAGCGGGGATGGACGATGCTCTTTTCCAATGGCAACCGGTAGATGCAGACGTTGAGAAAACTGCCCACCGCAAGGCCGTACACAAACAGGATGGCAGCATGTTCCCAGGCCATGGTGCGCTCACTTCTTGTCGGGCCAGACCAGGGAGGCCAGCACCCCCAGTCCCAGGATGGAAAAGACAAACGCCATGCTCTGTCCGGGCGAGATGTGCAGATTGGGCCACTGGATGATGTTATTGCCCGCCTCCACGGCCAGTTTGGCGGCAATATAGAACAGCAGGCCGATGATGGCCTTGTCCAGGTGGACGAGAAATTTCATCAGGCTGGCGAGAATGAAAAACATGGCCCGCAGCCCCATGACGCCAAAAATCATGGCGCTCCAGACCAGGACCGGCTCCTTGGTGACGGCGATCACGGCGGGCACCGAGTCGAAGGCAAACATGATATCGGTGGCCTGGATGACCATCACGCACAGAAAGGCCGGTGTGGCATAGTACCGGGCCCCGTCCTTGAGTTGGATGGCGGGGTCCCGGCTTTGCAACAGTTCGGCCTCTGCCCGGGTGAGCAGCATGTCCTGACCGTTCAGGCGGGGAAAAACCGGCATGACGCGTTCGGTCAACCGCACCGACCAGTGGTGGGAATAGTCGTGCAGGGTGTCATCCGCCTCGCCGGCAGTCAACATTTTCCAGGCCGTCCAGGCGACCACGGCGGCAAAGCACAGACCAACCCAGGGGGAGGCGGCATACAGGGCAGTACCCACGCTGGCAAAGGCCAACCGGAAAAGAATGGCCCCCAGGATGCCATAGAACAGCACCCGGCGCAGCAACACATCCTTGATGTTGAAGGAGGCAAAGATGACCATGAACACCATCACGTTGTCGAAGGAGAGGGACTCCTCCAGGACAAAGCCGACCAGGAACAGCGTGGCCCAGGCCGGATCGTGGACCAGCCACAGGTATCCGGCAAAACAGAGGGCGGCCACGACCCAGAACAAAAACCAGAGGCTGGCCTCCCGGAGGGTCATGAGGCGGTTCTGGTGGTGGGCACGGATGTCGGTCACCATGTAAAAGGTGATCACACTGGCCAGTATCCATAAAATGTCAGTCGGAAAACCGATTGGTTGTGCATCCATGTTCGCCATTCTCCATTGGTGTCCAATCCCGTCAGCCTGCGCAGCGCATGCCGACCCAGAAACGCCAGACTGCCTGCGGCGCATGTTGCGCCCGCACTGCCTGCGGCGCATGTTGCGCCCGCCAGACTGCCTGCGGCGCATGCTGAAAACGCCGCAGCAAAAAGCGGCTGCGGCTCTTTTGAAAAACAACAGCAACGGCAACGGCATCGGGTAGGAGGCGGGGTCGCCCCCGCCGTCCTCCCACACCACCGTACATACGGTTCCGTATACGGCGGTTTATGCAGCACCTTGAAGTCGTCG
>JAMOAX010000030.1:0-23986 GCA_039908555.1 Magnetococcus sp. DMHC-8 | reverse complement strand
AATATCGGGATTTATTGTGACAAGCAGCCTGCCTGCGGCGCATGCTGAGGGCGCCGAAGCAAAAACCGCTTCGGCTTTTTTGAAAAGCAACGGCAACAGCAACGGCAAAACCCCAGGGCTCTGCCCTGGACCCGCCAGGGGGGTGACCCCCCTGGACCCGCAATAACGACGTATCCCAGAATGGGTGCGGTTCAGTTGACCCGAACCGCATCGCCGCCGATCCGACCCAGCATTTCTGCCAGCCGGTTCATGTTGGACAGGGAGAGCAGGTGGGCATAGATCCAGCCCATTTCTCCGGAACGGAACAGCTCCAGGGCCTTTTCCTGCTCCAGTTCCATCAATTTTTTCTCTTCCACCACCAGCAGGCCGCCCATGGAAAATTTGACACCGCCCGCCAGCTCGGCCCGGGCCGTCAGTTCGGTCAACAATCCCATCTCCTGCAGACGGTTGACAAAAATTTCGGTACGCTGATTCTGGCCCTGGTATTCCGTCAGGAAACGGATGGCGTTTTCCAGCAGGGGGGCCTGCTCGCCCTCCTCGTTGAACAGGGGGGTGCCCGTCTCGGTGTTGAAACCGGCAAACCCCTCATCGATGCAGACTGCCAGATTGCCGTCACCCGAGTCGGCCAGGACAAAGGGATAGCGGCGCACGAACGCGGGTATGTAACGGGCATCCCACTGACCAGCCCCGTTGACAAACAGGTTTTCATCGTTGCGCAACCCGAGCAGCGCCAATGGGATGGTCCGTTCGCCCGCCTTGGCGAAAACGATGGGGTACTCCTTGGCAACGTGCACAAACTCCATTCCGGTGATGATGACCGAGTTGGTGACCTTGGCAAAGGAATAGTCGGCTCCCTTGTTGTCAATCTTGAGCGCCCGATGCCGCTCCTTGTTGAGTGCTACCGGCTGTTCATAGAACAATAGCTGCTTCATGATGTGTCACCTCGTTGATTGGTTTGCCCATACCGTCGCCGGATCGCCGCTCCCGACTACCCTCGAGAGGATTGTAACCTTTTTTCCTCCCCGAGAGGAGCACTATTTTTGTATCGTTGCGTTGTGAACAGTTGCATTATACAGCCGGTCTGTCGTAGAACGAAGCGTTTTCGTGCTGGCTGGCTGGCCGGTTGGCGGCATCAGGCGCCGAGGGCAGCCAGGGCGCCCGCATAATCGGGTTCTTCGACAATTTCGGGTACCTGTTGGGTATACACCACGGTGCCGGTGCCATCCAGGACGACAACGGCACGGGACAAAAGACCCGCCAGGGGGCCATCCACCATGCGAACGCCATAGGCCTCGCCAAAGCCTCTGCTGCGCATTTCCGAGACGGAGTGGACCGCCGCCAGGCCTTCGGCGCCGCAAAACCGTTTGTGCGCAAAGGGCAGATCCAGCGAAATGCACAAAATCACCGTGTTGTCCAATCGGGCGGCTTCGGCGTTGAAACGCCGCACGGAGGTGGCGCACACCGCCGTGTCGATGCTGGGAAAAATGTTCAGTACCAAGCGTTTGCCGGCAAAATGGTGCAGCGATACATCGGTCAGGCCGGTGTCGGTCAGGCAAAAATCCGGCGCCTGGCTGCCCACTGTCGGCAGATCACCGCAGGTATGAACGGGGGTTCCTTTGAATGTAATCCGGGCCATGCTGTCAATCTCCATGCAGGAAGAGGGAAACAACACCAACAAGGGGGCAAGAGTAAGCCCACCAGAAAGAGAGGTCAATCATTAACAGACTTTCATCCACCCAACCGGTCCAAACCGTGCCCCGGTCCTGCAGCGACCGCGAACCGCTGCAGCCCGGGCGGGCCGTGGCGCCGGAAATCTATGTCGATGGCGACGCCTGCCCGGTCAAGGAGGAGGTGATGCGGGTGGCCACCCGTCATGACCTGGTCGTCCATGTTGTCAGTCAGCAGCAGATGCGCCTGGGCAACTCGCCCAGGATTCGCATCGTGGTGGTCCCCAAAGGGGCGGACTGCGCCGATGACTGGATCGTTGCCCACATCAAGGCCGGCGATATTGCCGTCACGGCCGACATTCTCCTGGCCAGTCGCTGCCTGGAGCTGGGAGCCCGGGCCATCGGTCACAATGGCAAACCGTTCGATGCCGAGAGCATCGGCATGGCCATCGCCATGCGTGACTTGATGGCCAACCTGCGTGACATCGGTCTGATGGTCGGGCAGTCGGCCGCCTTTACCAAACAGGATCGTTCCCGTTTTCTCGGCGCTCTGGAGAATGCTGTCCAGGCCAGCCTGCGGGGCAAATAACGGTCTTTTCCCCCATCCCCCCCGGAATCCTGCCGGTATGGCGGGTCCAGGGGGGTGACCCCCCTGGCGGGTCCAGGGCAGCGCCCTGGGACTTTGCCGTTGCCTTTTGGCGCGCTTTCAAGAGAAGCGTGACGCGGTTTTTGCGTCACGCGCAGCGCGCCCAACATGCGCCGCAGGCAAGCTGCTTGTCACCATCGCAGGCAAGCCGGTTTTCAGTCTTTTTCCCCCTTGTCATGCTGGCAGGCAGGCTGGCTGGGCACTTTCTGGCAGACCGGTCGCAACGGATTTTTGCTGTCACCGGTACAGACGATTCGCCGTGCCTCCTGCAACGTACCCGGTTCCGGTCTGAAGAGGGGAATTTCATAACGGGCCTTCACCTCTGTATTTTCCACCGTCAATCGCGCATGCAGATAGCCGAAGTGGATGGATTGCATCCCGAGCAGATCCTCCTTGCCGGCCACCTCGCAACTGCTGCCCGGATGACCGGACAGGGCCACCCCGCCATCTCCCACCGTGATTTGCGTTGGCTTTGCATTGGTACGAATCAAACTGAATTGATGGAGATGGGCCGAGTTCACCATGGCCACCTTGGCCAGATCCGCCTGCAGGCGGGAGTCATGCAGCGCCTTGGTGACCACGTTGTGATCCACCTCGCCCTTTTTGGTGTCCAACTCGTAGGCCGGAATATGCTCGAACAACCAGGCTGGCTGATCGGCCGGCAGTTCGTGGACAAACTCCCGTGCCACTGTATCAAACATGTGTTTGTACAATTTTTTGGTGTCATCCGGACTCTTGTCGCGCCCGTCGCCCGTCCGCACCGTATCCAGCAGGATCAACCGGACCCGTCTGGCGGTCTTCGCAGGCTTGGTTGCGCTGCTCCCGTGGACGAGGGCATCCATGGCAAACGGTGGCACGACATCATGCCACTGGGTAGCCACTGTTTCGCACCGTTGATCCCCGGTGCCAAAGAAATAAAACCAGGCTTCGCCCCGGTCCTGCCAGTTTGAACGATCCCAGTCATTGCCCTTAACGAAACAGCCTTCATGGTTGCCCCGCAGCATGACAACAAAACTTTTGGTCAACAGGTTGGCCGTTGGCTCGAAGAGCTCTTCCTTCCAGCCCAGCTTGTGTTTTGATTGTTTCCAGGAGTCTTCCACGCCCTCTTTTTGACCGGAATAGCGCATGTCCCCCAGATGGATCCAGAGTGGCGGCAGATCCTCGCCCGCCTCGTTGGCCGCACGGGCCATCAGGTCGCCATACAGCCAGGGCAGGGCAGAGTGCTTGGTCTTTTTGTCGTCTGCGGGTGCCGTGGCCGAACAGTACTGCTCCTTGGCATCCCGGCACCCGGTGCAGCCGGAAGTGATCAATTGGCTGAAGGGCACCCCTCCCCCGGAGAGATCCGGCAGGCGCACCGGGATGGCCTTGTTGTCGCCCGGCAGATAAGCTGTTGTGAATTTTTCCAACAGTTTGTCGTCAGGTGGCAGGGTATGTTCACACATCTTGATGTCGGCAAACTGATCGCCCCTGGCCACTGCGCCCCGTTTGGGACGTTCGGTCAGGGCGAACAGAGCATCGTTTTTTTTCATCTCTGGCTTGGCGAACAGGCTGGGACACGCATCCTTCTGATCGACGACCGCCCGTACCGATACGCCGGGCAACCAGTGGCCATTCTTGTGCTGGCCGGCGACCAGTTGCACCCAGTGATAATGCGTCCTGGCCCACCCGGTTGCCGGTGTGCCGACCCAGAGGGCCATGATGATCAGAAAGCAATGGAAAGACAATATGCTGCGTTTTGCAGTGCGTGGCATGGTCACCGGGTTGCCTCGTTGTTGGGGGTCGACGGGCTCAGTTGATGGTATAATTGCTGCCCACGGGGCCATAAATGCCGCCGAGATCAGGGGTCACTCCGCCTGTCGTCGAGAGTGACAAGGTCAAATCCCAATCCGCCTTGCCGACGGCATCGGTGAGCAGTTTGCAGAAGGAATGGAGCAATTTGGGGTCCATGGCCACCTCGATGCCATAACTGCTCTGGGGATGAAACCCGATCAGATAGCCGCCCTGTTCCCTGGGCTCGATGCGTGCCCGGGTGACCAGGATGGGTAACGGTCCCAGGGGGGTTGCACACGGAGCATCCTGGTATTGGGTGGCAAAATCGGTGTTGGACACGGCCTGCTGGTGCGCGAATTGCAGCATGGCCGCGCGCCCCATCGGGTCCACGGGTGCCGCCATATCGGTGCGGGCCTGGGTTTCCATGGCCTGGCGCAGTCCCGGCCACAGGCGCTTGACAAAACGCCGGGTCAGCCAGAACCGGAACTCCGTTTGTCCCTGGGTGTTGATCTTGAGCTGCAGCCGATCTTCTTCCGGCGAAAAAACGACCTGAACCTGGTGGATGCGTTGCGCGTTCATAGGGCAAAAACTCTGAAGAAAGACGGCCCGCACGACCGGTGGACGATGGCAGACGGTCAGGTCGCACCGACCGCCCGGCAACACGGCACGCAACCGACAAAACACTGCAAACACAGACCTCCGCGACCCGTTCTGAGTAACACAGAACCCGACGCACCGTCCAGCAGTAATTTAAAAATTTGGCGCGGGTGTCAAAAATAAGGTTGAAATTGACGATAATGGTCCGTAGACTGCCGGGCTGTCGTCGCGCCGGGATGCCCGAGTGATGGTGTGATCCTGCCGGTTTGATGGTCTTTTTTTGTCGATATCCTGCACGGTGGCAGGCGGTGTTCGGCCTGGACCGGCGGCCGTTGCCGGTCTCGCGATCAGGCAAGACAAAATCGGTTCGATTATTGCAAGGACGAAATGGGTGTGCCGTTGCGTATTCTGCAGGTCGTCCTTGATGGTTCCGGTGCGACAGTTCAAGACAATCTTACAGAAATACAGAAGGAAAATGGATGAATAAAGCCGCTCGTTTGCTTGCCATGCTGGCTGTTGCCGGTTTTTGCACGGTGACCGCCGTCCATGCCGCCGATGCACCCGTGAAAATGGACTGCAAAGGCGACAAAAAGTGTGATGAGCAACAAAAAGCCGCCACCACCAAGCAATAGTATTGGTGCCCGGATTGACGGTCGCAGCAGGTGGGGAGCAGTCCGGTTCCCGCCGCCGCGGGCGGTATGGGTGTCGGGTGATGCAGGTGGCTCGGCAGGGCGTCAAAAGGTCGGTTGTGCGGTGATTTTGCAACGACGCGCAACAGAGCAGTTGGTTTGCAGCAAGGACAACCTCGTTTAACAGTCTTATAGAACACTGGGATTAAGGAAAGAGTAAAATGCAGAATTTCAAACGGATGTCAGTCGTGATCGCCTTGTTGGTTGCCATGGGTCTGTGGACGGCGGTGCCGGCCCAGGCTGCTCCTGTCGATCCCGGCATGCAGACCCAGCAGGGCAGCACGGTCAAGAAGCACAAGAAGGCGAAAAAGGCGAAAAAGGCCAAGAAGCACAAACCCGCCGCTGGCGCCGCCATGCAGTAAGAGACCACGGCCACCCCCGTTGTGGTACGACGGGGTGGATCGGTGCGGGAAAAAAAGAGCGAGACGGGCGACCGTCTCGCTCTTTTTCATGGGCTGTCGCCCGACCGGTCTGGACCGGCCGGTCAGGAGTCCTGTCATGAACCGGCCAGCAGCCGCAGGGCGGTGTTGACCAGGTTTTCCACTGAAAAACCATGTTTTTGCATCACTTTTTCTCCAGGTCCGGAGGCGCCGAACTGGTCCATGGCCACCACGGCGCCCCGTTCTCCCACCCAGCGGTGCCAGCCCATGGCGGACCCGGCTTCCACCGCCAGTCGAGGGGTGCCACGGGGTGCCAGCACCCGTTCCCGGTCTGTTTCGGACAGTTCGGCAAACAGCTCCCAGGAGGGCATGGAGACCACCCGCACGCGGGAGACGGACTGTTGTGCCAGCGCCTCACGTGTGGCCAGGGCCAGATGGACCTCGGCGCCGCTGGCCAGGATGATCAACTGCGGTGTGCCGGCACAATCAGCGAGGATGTATCCCCCCTGGGCCACACCGGTGCGGGTGGGCTCTTCGGGCAGCAGTGGCAGGCTTTGCCGGGAGAGGATGAGGGCCACCGGGCGGTGCATCTGGATGGCCAGTCGCCAGGCGGCGACGGTTTCGAAGGCATCGGCCGGACGCAGGACGACCAGGTTGGGAATGGCGCGGAGGGTGGCCAGGTGTTCGATGGGCTGATGGGTGGGTCCGTCTTCTCCCACTGCGATGCTGTCATGTGTCAAAATATAGACGGTGTGTACCCCCATCAGGGCCGACAAACGGATGGCACCGCGCATGTAATCGGAGAAGACCAGAAAGGTGCCGCAAAACGGGATCAGCCCCTTGTGCAGGGCCATGCCGTTGCAGATGGCGGCCATGGCATGTTCCCGCACCCCGAAATGGATGTTGCGGGTCGTTTCGCCCTGCAGCCAGGTGTTGTTGGAAGGGGCCAGATCGGCGGACCCCCCCACCAGCGCCGGCAGGTGGGGGGCGATGGCGTTCAGAGTCTGTCCGGAGGCCACGCGGGTGGCCTTGGCCTTGCCATCCCTGTGCAGGGTGGGCAACAGGTGATCCCACCCCTCCGGCAGGGTGCCGGCGGTCTGGGCGAGAAAGCGGTCCGTCAGGGTGGGAAAATGGTGTTGCAGGGTGGCCAGTCGGGCGGACCAGGCCGCCTCGGCCGCCTGACCGCGGGTTGCCAGGGTACGAAAATGGTCTCTTGCCTCGGGGGGGACATGGAACGGGGTGGCCGGCCATTGGAAAAACTGGCGTGTGGCCGCCATGCCGTCCCGACCGAGGGGTGCACCGTGGGCCGCGGCGCTGTCTGCCCGTGGTGAGCCAAAGCCGATGTGGGTACGCACCAGAATCAGGGAGGGGTGGCGGGTTTCTGTCTGGGCCTGGCGCAATGCGGCCTCGATCTGGTCCAGGTTTTCGCTCTCATCCACCCGGATCACCTGCCAGTGGCAGGCGGCGAAGCGGGCGGCCACGTCTTCGGTAAAGGTGAGGTGGGTATCGCCCTCTATGCTGACATGATTGTCGTCGTACAGGCAGATCAGTTTGCCCAGCCCCTGATGTCCGGCCAGGGAGGCGGCTTCCGAGGAGATGCCCTCCATCAGGTCGCCGTCCGAGACGATGGCATAGGTGTAATGGTCGACCAGGGGGGCCAAACCGGCCTGGTTGAACTGTTCGGCCAATTGCCGTTCGGCCATGGCCATGCCGACTCCCATGGCAAACCCCTGTCCCAGGGGACCGGTGGTGGCCTCCACGCCTGGGGTCAGGCCGTGTTCCGGATGTCCCGGGGTGCGGCTGCCCCACTGGCGAAACTGTTTGAGCTCTTCCAGTGACAGGTCATAGCCGCTCAGATGCAGCAACCCGTACAGGAGTGCGGACCCGTGTCCGGCTGACAGGATGAAGCGATCCCGGTCTGGCCAGTGGGGGTTGGCCGGGTTGTGACGCATGACCCGGTGCCACAGCACATAGGCCATGGGGGCGGCGCCCAACGGCATGCCTGGATGCCCGGAGTCGGCCTGTTCCACGGCATCGACCGCGAGCATGCGCAGGGTGGTCACACAAAGGGCATCGAGGGTTTCGTTCATGATCGGGAGTCCAGGTAAGGGGCTGCAACGCGAACAGGCGCCGCCTGTACCCTCCGTGTTTAACATATTCGGGTGGTATGGGTAAATGGCTGGGGGCAGACCGGGCGGTACAAACCATCCTGGGCATGGCGGGGCTTGACGGCTGGCGCGGTTGGTTCATAATCGGTACGGGACTGGCTGATGGCGGGGATGGTCCTCCCGCGATTTGATCATCGTCGCGTCCATATCGCGGCCTTGATCATCGTTTCGTCCATGCTCACCTCCGGGACACCATACAGGAATTGCGGGTCCAGGGGGGTCACCCCCCTGGCGAGTCCAGGGCAGCGCCCTGGGATTTTGCTGTGGCTTTTCAAAAGAGCCGCAGCCGCTTTTTGCTGCGGCGTTTTCAGCATGCGCCGCAGGCAGGCAGGCAGGTTTTGACACCCTGTTGGACGAAACAATGATCAAGGCCCATATCGCTGTGTAAATTGAAAAAAGGGTCCCATGCACCTTTCCGGATCGGATGTTATCGCTGCCAACCTGGCTGCCATTCGGCAACGGATGGCGGCAGCCTGTCGGCGCAGTGGCCGGGACCCGCAGCAGGTGCGGCTGCTGGCGGTTTCCAAGACCCAGCCGGTATCGATGGTGCAGGCGGCCGTGGCGGCTGGCCAGTGGCTGTTTGGTGAAAACCGGGTCATGGAGGCGCGGGACAAGATAACCGCCCTGGCGCAGTCGGATGGGTCCGGGGGAGCGGCGGCTGTGCCGTTGCGGGCGTTGCAATGGCATCTGATCGGGCCCCTGCAGCGCAACAAGGCCAAGGTGGCGGCCGGGCTGTTTCAGATGATCCACAGTGTCGACTCGTTGCCGCTGGCGGAGGCGTTGGCCATGGCGACTGGTGCGGGCGCTTCTCTGTCGATCCTGCTGCAGGTCAATGTGGGCCGGGAGCCGCAAAAGAGCGGGGTGGTGCCGGAGGAGGCGGAGGCGCTGGCCCGTGCCCTGGCGCGCCTGCCCGGGCTTGCCTTGTGTGGTTTGATGGCCATCCCGCCCCAGACCGACACGGCGGCGGCGGCGCGTTCCCATTTTCGGGCCCTGGCGGATCTGGCGCGCCACATTGACCGCCAGGCCATTGCCGGTGTCGCCATGACGGAGTTGTCCATGGGCATGAGCCATGATTTTGAGGTGGCCATCGAGGAGGGGGCCACCTGGGTGCGCGTGGGCAGTGCCCTGTTCGGGGAGCGGTAGTGGGGCAACCATCGGTGTTTGCTTGCGCGGCTTCAGGCGTCTGCCTGTCATCGACCCGGGGGTCGGGTGATCCCATGCACCATTTGTGAGGAGAACGGATTCATGTTGCACGATACCACGATTGCGTTTATTGGCGGTGGCAACATGGCCGCCGCCATGTTGCAGGGTTTGTTGACGGCCGGTTGTGCGCCGACCCGTTTGCGTGTTTCCGAACCGGACCCGCAACGGCGAGATGCCTTGACACACCGTTTCCCGGTCGCAATCATGGCGGAAAATCAGGCAGTTGTGCCGGGTGCCGATGTGGTGGTGCTGGCCGTCAAGCCGGGCAAGGTGGCGGAGGTGTTGCGCACCATTGCGCCGCTGCTCATGCCGGACGTACTGGTTTTGTCGATTGCGGCGGGCATTTCGCTGGCGCAGCTGCAGGGCATGTTGCCGCCTGGTCAGTCGGTGATTCGGGTCATGCCCAACACCCCGGCGTTGATTGGTGCGGGTATTGCGGCCCTGTTGCCCATGCCGGCCCTGTCCATGCAGAAGCGCCAACTGGCCCAGCAGATCATGGCGGTGACGGGAGATGTGGTGGAAGTGGAGGACGAGTCCTGGATGGATGGGATCACGGCCCTGTCCGGGTCCGGGCCGGCTTATCTGTTTTTGGTGGCCGAGGCATTGTCTGACGGGGGAGTGGCCTGTGGTCTGCCGCGGCCGCTGGCGGACCGGTTGGCGGTCAAGACCCTGATCGGTTCGGCCCGTCTGATCGATGAAACCGGTTTGCATCCTGCCGTCCTGAAAAATCAGGTCACCTCACCGGGGGGCACCACCATTGCCGGGTTGGCGCAGTTGGAGAGTGCCGGCGTGCGCGGTGCGCTCATGGCGGCGGTCCGGGCGGCCTGGGAGCGTTCCCGGGCGTTGAGTGCAGGCCATGCGGAGGTGATTCCGAATCAACAGTAAAGTGGCCAATGGGGTGACAAAGCGCAATGGACAGGTCAAGTCCCATGGGGTCCAGGGGAGATTATCTCCCCTGGCGGGTCCAGGGCAGAGCCCTGGGGTTTTGCTGTTGATTTTTTAAAAAGCTGAAGCCGGTTTTGCTTCGGCTTCTTCAGCAGGCGCCGCAGGCAAACTGGCGATCCTGGAGTGGCATGCCACCCAGGCAAACCGGCGGGCGCGGGCATGCTGCCGGGCGCAATGATTGATCAAGAACGGCTGGCGCAGTGGCCGGTGAGGATGGGAGGTGGAAGCACAGATGGGCATCATGGGATCGCTGGGCACGTTGCTGGATTTTGCCTTGGGTGTTTATACGTGGATGATCCTGATTCGGATTCTCCTTTCCTGGGTCAATCCGGACCCCTACAACCCGATTGTGCAGTTTTTGGTACGGTCTACCGACCCGGTTTTGGAGCCGTTGCGTCGCTTGATTCCACCCGTGGCGGGTCTGGATTTGTCGCCCGTTGTGGCGTTGCTGGGATTGTCGTTGTTGCAGCGGTTGGTGCTGGGCGTGACCCGCGGCGGGATGGGGGTGGGTGCCTTGTCGACCCTCCTGGTGGAGGTGGCGGGTTTGCTGCACTTGTTGCTGACGCTGTATCTGGTGGTGCTGCTGGTACGGGGGGGACTGCATGTGCATGCCTGGTTGGCTTTTCGTGGTGGCCGCCCCTTTCGCATCAATCTGGGCAATCCGATCATCCGTTTTGTATTCCAGTCCACGGAGTGGGTGGTGCGTACCCTGCGGCAGCGTTTGCCCACGGTATCCGGGCTGGACATCACCCCGCTGGTGGCGGCGCTGGTGGTGATGCTGCTGTTGTCGGTGTTGCAGGATCTGGTCTTTCGACTCGCCCTGGGTTGACGGGGACGGGGCGGTGGCTGCTGGCCGTTGGCAGGGAACGGATTGGTGGTTGACGATACGGGTCCAGCCGCGGGCGTCCCGGGTGGGCGTTTTGGGCATGCAGGGGTCTGCCGTTCGGCTGGCCCTGACCGCTCCCCCGGTGGAGGGAGCGGCCAATCGGGCGTTGTGCCAATGGCTGGCGGACGAGTTGCGGGTGGCCAAGGGCCGGGTCAGCGTGGTGGCCGGGGAGCATGCGCGGGACAAGCGGGTGCGTGTCCAGGCGGTGGCGGCGGCCTCGGTACAGGATTTTTGCCGACGCTGGCAACTGCCCGAGCCCGACCGGGAGAGGAGATCATAACGGTGGTCGGGTCACGTGGCGGGGTGGGCCGGGCGGGTCCGGCCGGTGGCACGGATCAGGCCAGGGCGCCCTCGACCCACTCGTACAGTTTGGATTTGGGCAGGGCACCGATTTTGGTTGCTTCGATCTGTCCTTTTTTGAAGAGCATCAGGGTGGGAATGCCCCGCACGCCATAGCGACCGGGTGTATTGGGATTGTGGTCAATGTTGAGTTTGGCGACGACGATGCGCCCCTTGAAGTCGGCGGCCAGTTCGTCCAGGAACGGCCCGATCTGTTTGCAGGGTCCGCACCACTCCGCCCAGAAATCCACCAGCACCGGCATGTCTGACTGCAGCACATCCTGGTCGAACGTGCCATCGGAAGTTTGCACGATATATTCATTCATGGTCACAACAGCTCCTTGGGGGTTGGTGGCCCGCCATTGGTGGTCAGGCCAGACGCGGTGCACAGGCTAAAAGGAGGAGGCGGTTTTTGTCAAGCCTCATTCATCCCTTTGACAACGGCGCCAACCGTTTCTATAGTCACTGCCAGCGTTGTCCTGCGCGGTTAGCTCAGCTGGATAGAGCGTTGGCCTCCGAAGCCAAAGGTCACTGGTTCGAATCCAGTACCGCGTACCAATTATATCAATCGTTTACGGCTACCTGACGGGTGGCCGTTTTTGTTCCGACAGTCAACCAGAAAACGCCAGAAATCGGCAGCCATCTGTCCGATGGTTGGGCGGCAAGAGGTCGTTGACCGACACCAAAAATGATGCTATGCTGAACCCTTCCGTCGCATGGGTGGGGCGCATCTGGTTGGGCCTTGAACCCGGTGATCGGTTGTGATTTCCCCAACCTTGTTGCATGTGCCCACTGACTACCGATTTTTCCATGATCACATGATGACCTCTTCCGAACTTATTCATCTTTACCGCAGCATGCTGCGTATCCGTCTGGTCGAGGAGGGTATCGCCAGTCGCTATCGAGAGGATGGGCAACTGATGCGCTGTCCGGTGCATCTGTGCACCGGACAGGAGGCCGCTGCCAGCGGTGTATGCGCCCATTTGCGCCCGGAGGATGGACTGTTCGGGGCCCATCGTTCCCATGGCCACTATTTGGCCAAGGGAGGGGATCTCCAGGCTTTTGTCGATGAGCTGTATGGCAAGCGAACCGGTTGCTGCCGGGGACGGGGTGGTTCCATGCATCTGGTGGATCAGGCCGCCGGATTTCTGGGGGCGACGCCGATTGTCGGGGATACCGTGCCCCTGGCAGTGGGGGCGGCCTGGGCCGGTCAACGCCTGGGTGATGGTTCCATTGCGGCCGTCTTTTTTGGTGATGGCTGCTTTGAGGAGGGCGTGCTCCACGAGTCCATGAATTTTGCCGTCCTCAAGAACATTCCGGTGTTGTTTGTATGCGAAAACAATGGCTACGCCGTTTATACCCAACTGCAGGAACGCCAGCCGGGCCGTCCGCTGCATGCCATCGCCCAGGCCCATGGTTTGGCGGTCTACCAGGCCGACGGCAACGATGTGGAGGCCGTCTGGGAGGTGGCGCGTCAGGCCACTGCCCGGGCCCGGGCCGGGGGTGGTCCCTGTTTCCTGGAATTGTTCACTTTTCGTTTGCTGGAACATTGCGGCCCGAATGACGACGATGCCCTCGGCTATCGTCGGGAGGGGGAGTTGACCCTCTGGCGGCAGCGCTGTCCGTTGCAAAAGGCCATCCTGTCGTTGCAGGCGCGGGGCGTCTCAGACGGGGAGATTGCCGGGATCAGGCAGCAGGTGGAGCAGGAGGTGGATGCCGCCTTTCTGCGGGCCAAGGCCGCCGTGCCACCCGCAGCCGCCACTGCCAGCGAGGGGGTTTTTGCCCCGGTGCCGGATTGGCCGCTCATGCCGCCGGTTTCGGACCGGCCAAGGCAGATTACCTATGCCCAGGCGGTGCAGGAGGCCACGGGCCAGGCCCTGGCGGATGACCCCCACCTGTTTGTCATCGGTGAAGGTGTGCCGGACCCCAAGGCCATTTTTGGCACCACCCAGGGATTGCAGGGACAGTTTGGTGGTGAACGGGTGATGGATATGCCCCTGGCGGAGAATGGTCTGACCGGGGTTTGCATCGGGGCCGCGTTGCGCGGGGTGCGTTCGATCACGGTGCATCAGCGCATCGATTTTCTCTATCTGGCCCTGGATCAACTGGCCAACGTGGCGGCCAAGTGGCACTACCTGTTTCACCAGCCCGTCCCGATTGTGGTGCGCACCCTGATCGGACGGGGGTGGGGACAGGGGCCGCAGCATGCCCAGAGCCTGCAGGCTCTGTTCGGCCATATTCCCGGTCTGAAGGTGGTCATGCCGGTCACGGCCCAGGATGCCAAGGGCATGCTGCTGGCGGCGGTGGAGGACCCCAATCCGGTGCTGTTTCTGGAGCACCGCTGGCTGCACACCGTGCTGGGCGATGTGCCGGCGGTTTCGTACCGGATCGCCCTGGATCGGGCCCGCCTGGTGCGCCCGGGCACCCATGTCACGATTGCCGCATTTTCTTTCATGGTGCTGGAATCCCTCAAGGCGGCCCAGGTGCTGGCCCAGTATGGGGTCGAGGTGGAGGTGATCGACATGCGGGCCGTGCAGCCCCTGGACATGGGACCGGTGTTGGATTCGGTGCGCAAGACCGGTCGTCTGCTGGTGGCGGATACCGGGTGGACCACCTGTGGCATGGGGGCGGAAATTGTCGCCCGGGTGGTGGAGCAGGCCTTTTCCTGTCTGAAAAAATCGCCCGTGCGCGTTGCGCTGCCGGATCATCCCGTGCCGACGGCCCCGGCCTTGACCCATGACTATTATCCGGATGCCGAAATCATCGGTCGCCGGCTGGTCGATTTGCTGGACCAGGGCGCCGCGCTGCCACTGGACCAGATCGTCACCCAACTGTGTTGGCAGGGCAATCGGGATGTACCCAATGCCCAATTTACCGGACCTTTCTGAGTCGAGACCCGCAGATGACACAAGATTCCAATGATCGTCCGTCGACCCCCGCCGGGCCGGCCATCATGCAGCGCCCCGGGCACAAGCTGCGTGCCGGGGTCGCCATCGTGGAGCGGGCTGCCCTGTCGTCCGCCCCGGCGGATGGGCAGGGGAGCCTTCCCCAACCGGCCCAAGAAGCGGCGGTGGGCAATTTTGTTCCCAATCAGTTCACGGGGCCCTCGTTTCGCAACCAGCGGGAGCGGTTCCGGTTTGACGGTCACAAAATGATGTACCATCTGGACCGGGTGGCCGCCTGGCAGCGGGGTGAACGGATCGCCCCGGTCCACATCGACATGGGGTTGACAAAATTTTGCAACACGGCCTGCATCTACTGTTATGCGGTGGTGCAAAACATGGATCGGGGCACCCTGATCGAACGGGAGGCCCTGTTGCGTTTTATCGCGGATTGCGGGCGGTTGCAGGTGCGTTCCATCGGTTTTATCGGTGATGGCGAGCCGACCCTCAATCCGGCGGTCTACGATGCGGCGGTTCTGGCCCGTCAGGTGGGGGTGGAGACCTCCATGGCCACCAACGGCCTGTTGCTGGACATGGATCGTGCCCACGATTGTCTGCGGGACATGACCTGGATTCGCTTCAATCTGTCGGCAGGCACTCAGGAGGGTTTCCAGAAAATTCATCAGTCGAAAGGGGATAATCTGCAGATTTTGAAGGAAAAGATCAAGGCGTTGGTGGCCATGCGCAAAGAGTATGGTTATACCTGCACGTTGGGTTTGCAGATGGTGCTGATCCCGGAAAATTTTGATCAGATTGTGCCGGAAGCGGAACTGGGGGCCGAATTGGGGGTGGATTATCTGGTGATCAAGCATTGTTCCGACTCGGAGTACGGCGAGTTGGGTGTGGACTACACGCTCTATGCCCAGGCTGAGGAGGACCTCAAGAAGGCCGAGGCCCTGTCGACCTCGGAGTATGTGGTCCAGGCCAAATGGAACAAGATCAAGGCGGCCGGGGAGACGGCTTTGTATCGTGACGGGGTGCGCAAGTATGACATTTGCTATGGTACCCCTTTTCTGTCCCAGTTGTCCGGCAATGGAGATGTCTATCCCTGCGGGCCGTTTTACGGCAAGAAACGGTTCCTGATGGGCAATATTCACCAGGAGTCCTACCATGATATTGTCATGGGGGACCGTTATTGGCAGGTGCATGAGGACATTCGCACCTGGGTGGATGTCCACAAGGATTGTGCCATCGGCTGTCGTCAGGATTATCTGAACAAATTCCTGTGGGATCTGCAAAACCCGCCGGAGCATGTCAATTTTATTTGACCCCGGCTGCGGGTCCGTATAACTGTTGCGGGTCCAGGGGGGTCACCCCCCTGGCGGGTCCAGGGCAGCGCCCTGGGACTTTGCTGTTGCTTTTCAAAAGAGCCGCAGCTGCCTTTTGCTGCGGCGTTTTTAACATGCGCCGCAGGCAGGCTGGCAGATGCACCGCAGGCTGGCAGAATCCGGGGGCGCTGCCCCCGACCCCGCCAGGGGCTTTGCCCCTGGACCCCACCAGGGGGATAATCCCCCTGGACCCGTAATAGTTACAAAGATTTACCGATTTTGACAGGCCGCCACCCGCGCCAGAATGCGCCGGGCAAACTCCTCATAACTTCTGCCCTGGCAGATCTGCCGGGTCGAGGCGGGCGGCTGACGTTGCCCGGTCAGACAAGCCCGCATATCCTCCTTGGTGCGATACCACAGACAATTGTCATCCCAGTGGGGCGGTTCCGCCCGGTAACGACAGTCGTAGACCACCGGCAGGGCGCCGCAGGCGGAAACCTCGACCAACCGCTGGCTCTGCAAATCGTGGGGATGGGGGACCAGGACATACCTGGCCTCATTGTACAGGGCAGCCACCGCCGGCCCGTGGGGCAGGACCCCCCGGTTGAAGGGCCGCACTGCCTCATTGTGGTCCCACCGGTGTCCATATACATCCACCTCCACCTCGCTGGACAGTTCACACAACCAGCGCGCCGACATGTTGCGGACCACATATTCCCAGTGGAAAAACAGCAGATCGCCCTTGCTGAGGGAGGAGAGCCTGGAAAACCGTTCCAGTGCGGCGTCGGTCATCGGCTCGCCCTGTTCAAACATGGCCTTCATGCCGTTCAGGACCTGGTCGCAACCGGGAAATTTTTCCAGGACATAGTTGTGCGCGGAGGCGACCAGGACGGCTTTCTGCTTTCTGGGTTGGCCGAAATCCTGGAAAATGTCGCTGTTGTAACAAAATCCCTGGCGTTGGACATCCGTGGCACCGCACTGCAACAGGTCGGGGTCCAGCTCCTTGCTGAGGGAGTAGAGCAAATCCCGTTCCCGCCAGGCGATCGGTTCCCCTTTCATGACGGTCGGCATGCGATCCGTGTACCAGAGGATGCGAAACACGTCAGGGTGGGCTGCCAGGCCGAAATAGTTGTTGATGTCAACCACGATTTGGGGGTTGAAATCGGCCTGAGCCTGCAGATAATGATTGAAATAGAAGGTTTCCATATTACTGGCTTCGATGCAGTAGAGCACCTCGCAGCCCTGTTTCCGGAAACCCTGGGTCAGGTCACGGGTATTGAACATCATGACGTCGGTGGTTCTGGAGGCGGGCAGGAAGACCCGCAACGGCTGACCGGTCAGGGGTGCCGGTTGAGTGGCGCGGCAGATTTGGTCCAATCGTCGTGCCTCCTCCACCCGTTTGCGCCGTCCGTGGTAGAGCAGGGTGGCCAGACGATTGGCCAGCAGCCGTTCTTCCGCATCATGGGGTGCAAAATCCATCGCCGTGGGTTGTGACAGGCGGGTGAAAGCAAAAAAGGTTTCAAACGCCTGCTGCTCCAGAGGGATGGCCACCAGGTTGGGCGGGTCGTCCGGCAGGGGGGTGCCCGGGTGATAGCACACCTGCAGACCGGACATCTGGATCGTCTCCGGGACCAGATTGTTCTGCCGGGCCACCTGCAACGCCCTGTCCCGGTTCAGAAAGAGGGTATGCCGGGGGGGCTGGCTGTCCGGTATCATGCCCTGGTTGGCATAATGCCTGGCCAATGTGCGGTGACAGTCGGCCAGGGGCAGGATGTCCATGGCGCGCAGGGCAGCGGCGAACAGATTGTGGGCATCGGCCATCTCGGGGGCGAGTTGTACCGCCTTTTGCAGGACCAGCACCGCCTCGTCCAGCCGTTTTTGCTGCAGCAGGATGCGACCGGACTGGCAAAGGGCCTGCAGATGGTCCGGTTGGATGCGGAGCACCTCCTGGAAGCGGTCCAGGGCCTGGATCCACTGCTCCCTGCCCATCCAGGCGATGCCCAGATTGTACAGCAACACGGGATGTCCGGGCCGCCCCAGCAGGGCCCGCTCCATGTATTCGATGGCGGCGGCAAAATTGTCACGGGCCAGATGGATCAGACTGGCCCCGTGCAACGCCTCCACCTGACCGGGATGGGTGGCCAGAATGGCCTCATACAATGCCAGCGCCCTGGTCGGATCGTTGGACTGATGATGGCATGCCTTGGCCTCTGCCAGTTGCCGTTCCAGTGCGACGGTCGTGCCAGCCGGTTTGACCGGCGGTCCGGATCGGGCTGGTGGGGGCCCTTTGCCCTTTGCTCGCGAACGCATGATGGTTCCTCCGCAGAGAGGATGGTCACTGCGACACCCTCTATTTCAGTAACGTTGTAATATATTTGAACAGGGGGACCGGGGAGATGGGGTCCCGGTTGCAGACGATCTGCACATCCAGGGCGGCGGCGGCGCTGCCGAGGAAGAGGGAGAGTTCGGCGGGAATGCCGCCGCTGAGTGCCAGACTGGCAAAGGCCAGGAAACTGTCTCCCGCACCGACCCGATCCACCACCCGGGTGGACAGGACGGGCACCTGGTGCAAAAGACCGGTCTGGTTGTCCAGCAGCACGGCGCCATCCGACCCCTGGGTGACGGCAAACTGTTTGGTCTGCATGGTGGCGCTGATCTTTCTGGCCAGGGTGTCCAGCGGCGCAAAGCGGTTGTGGGCGGCCAGGCGCAACTCCGGTTCGTTGATGGCGGCAAAGTCGGCCCGGGGATAGCGGGTAATGACATGATACCCCCGGTTGCCGCCATTGATCTGGGTGTTGACCGCCAGATACCGGGCATGATCGCACAGGGCCTGGACCATGTTCTGGGAGATCAGACCGTTGCCGTAATCCGGTACGACCACCAGATCAAACCCGCCCGCATGGTCGGCAATCCAGCGGCACATCTGCTCCTCCACCGGTGCCGTCAGGGCCTCCTCTTCGTAAAAATAGAGCTCGAACAGTTTGTTCATGGCGCCATCGACGTAACGCCGTTTGACCACGGTGGGTGCCTGCTCGAAATAGTGGAAGATCGGCTGGATGTTGGCAGCCAGCTTGGCACGGATGAAGGGTTCATTGCGATCATGGTGGCCCAGGCCGGTCAACAGGGTGACATGCTCCACAAACCCGGCCAGATGGTTGGCAACGGCGAGTGCGCCCCCGGCAAACTGCTCCGTCGAGCCGTATTTGCTGGCCACCACGTTGACACCCTTGCCGACCACGCCCATCTGGGTGACATAGCAATATTCGTCGACAATGGCCTCTCCCACCACCAGCACACGGCTTTTCTGCAACGACTGGACGAGGCCGATGATTTGGTCCGCCTGGTAGATGCTTTTGAAATGGCGCAGATACTCCTTGGTGGCGGGGGAGAAGACCTCGAAATGGTCGTTGATGATGCCGGAGGAGCTGAACATGATCTCCTCCGTGTAACACAACTGGCCACCATAGGTTTCCACGGCATGCTGTTCGACGGAAATGTTGCCGCTGACATCCTGCTCCGCGTTTTTGTAGTCCTGTCCCTTGACGTAGGCGTGGGGCTGAATCAGGTGGATGATGGGCACCGCCGTGGGACCGTGATTGATGGCGACATGCCCGACACAGGCCAGGGCGGCCAGGCTTTCGGCCCGCAACACGTCGGGAAAAATGGGCCGCCCCGGCCCCTTGTTCACAAAGGGATCGGCCGTGATCGTGACCAGCAGCACATCGCCAAACTGGAGGGCCCCTTGCAGATGGCGCACATGTCCCGGATGGAGCAGGTCAAACACCCCATGGCACAAGACGACCCGCTTGCCCTGTTGCCGATAGAGGCGGGCCTGTTGCCCCAGTTCTTCCAGAGACACAATTTTTTGTTGATGTGGCATTGATATCATCCATATTTTAATGGGATTTTTAAAATGTCCGCCGCGCCATACCCTCTCGCAAGGCTACCCGAACAGGGTGGTATT
The DNA here is from genome assembly GCA_039908555.1 of Magnetococcus sp. DMHC-8. Classification (GTDB taxonomy): domain Bacteria; phylum Pseudomonadota; class Magnetococcia; order Magnetococcales; family Magnetaquicoccaceae; genus Magnetaquicoccus. Next base: position 4,522 of record JAMOAX010000030.1, on the reverse strand, counting down.
TGTCAATACGGGATCTGCCGGTTGCCCACCCGGATGGCAGGGAGGGCATCTTGTTGAACCGTTTCACGAAGTCACGCTTTTGGATGGTCCGAACACGTCCAGATAATGGGCCAGGGTCTTGGTCAGGGCCAGTTCTTCGGCCTGGGTGCGATGTTGCGGAATGACAAAGTCCCGCACGGGATCACGGACAAACTCCTGCCAGAAATTGGTTTTGAACATACCCTTTTTCAGCAGGTCGAAATAGTATTCGGTCTCCGACAGGGGGGTCAGAATATTGAAAAATGGCATGCGGATGCCCAATTCACGAATCATGTCCGGCAACCGTTCCCGGTATTCGTCGGTTTCATCCGGGGCGCCCAGGACGAAATAGGCGACGATGTCGATATCATATTTGTTGCACAGAGCACAAAACTTGGCCACATCCTTGTAGCGTTGGGATTTGCGGAAAATTTTCAGGACATGGTCGTCCAGATGTTCTATGCCGGCATGAAAACGGGTGCAGCCGGCCTCTTTCAATGTCTTGATGATCTCTTCCCGCACTTCCACAATGCCGCGCACACTCCAGCTCAACGGGAACTGGTTTTTGATGAGCAGATCGCACATTTCCATGACTCTGTTCTTTTTCATGTTGAACGTATCATCGAGTACATGGATCGAGGTTGCCCCCAGATCTTTCAGGACGGTAAATTCATTGTAGATGACCTGCGGTTCCTTGGCGTTGTACTCTTTTTGCTGGACATCGCAATAGATGCACTTCAATGCACACCCCTTGGAGCTGAACATGGGCAGACGCAACCCCCCGGCATTGAACAGGAGCTTGGTGCCTGGTTCCGGCTGGATGCGATAATCATCCAGGTTCATGAGATGCCGGGCCGGGAAGGGGATGGTATTGAGATCGACCGGCTTGCTGCGGAAGAGGCCCGGGGGGCAGCCATCTGCCAGCCACTGGGGAAAGGTTTTTTCCGCATCCCCCACGAACACGGCATGGGCGCCCTGTTGACGGATCATGGCATGGTGATAGGTGGCGTGGGGCCCCCCGACCACCTTGATGGGGGCCGAACTTTTGCGCAAAATTTCCCGCATGGCCCAGGCCCGGTAGGTGACGACCGACAGTCCCAGGACATCCGGTTGCGACTGCTCTATCCGTTCCAGCACCTCGTCCACGGACAGCCCGAGACTGGAGGCATCGATCACCGAGACGGTATGCGGTGCGGGAATGTTGGCTGCCACGCTCAACAGGCCGAGGGGCATGTATTTGACTGCTGCGGGTTTGTAGACCTTGGGCGAGACCGGGTCCACCACCTCCCCTTCCGGTGGGCAGACGATCAGGGTAATCTTGAGGGGTTTGGTTGTGCTGTGCTGGACTGTCGCACTGGCCATCTGTCATTGCTCCAGAATCGAACGTGGAAATCTCATCCAATCAACCCGCCCGGGAGGTGCCGGGCCATGCCCGTTCTTTTGCATCAGGGCCACAAAAATTTGTCCAGATAACCGATCAGCTTGTCGTCGCTGTAGTGTTCCAGGGCAAAGGCGTTGCCGCAGCGGCGGATCTCTTCGGCCTCTTCCGGGCGTTCCAGGATGAAGCGGACGATGCCGGCCAGCTCTGCAATCGAATTGAATTCCAGGTAGTGCTCGCCGGGTACGAAAAAGCGGCACATGTCCGTGGCATACTCCTGTACCAGCAGGGCGCCGCTCAATGGCACCTCAAAGCTGCGATGGGTGACCATGCCGTGCACCATGCAGTACGGGTCCGGCCCGCGGCTGAAGTGCAGACAACAGGAGGCCTCCCGCAGGCGCTGCATGTGATGGGCGTAGCTGCGCAGGGACTCGGACCCTTCGGGGATCAACAGTTCGAGGGGAGCCAGATTTTTGTCGGGAATGAAAAAATGGTCCACCCGATCCACGGGCAGGCCGAGGCGTTCTGCGGTCAGCAGGTAAAACTTGCGGGAGTGGCGCACCTCCACTTCCGAGCCGATGTAGAGCATCCGGGACGACAGGGGCCGGTCCGTCCGGACGGCGTTGCCGGCGTGGGGTATGTGCAAATGCAGGGCCCGGCTGGCGAACAGCGGATTGTTCCAGGTGGGCAGGGAGGGGGAGTCGGAGGCCCAGATGGCATCAAACAGGGAGATGAAACGCTGCGCCAGGGGATTGAACGAGGGGTCCGGATCGTCGTCTGCCAGCCCCTTGCGGATGCCCCAGATGTCGCAGGTGGTCACCACGGCCTTCAGATCGGGTTTTTCCTGACGCAAGGTGATCAGCATTTCGTATACCGACTGCATCTGGTGCCCGCCCACCACCTGATCGAAGTGGAGCACCAGCAGTTCGACATCCTGTTGCCGACACCGCTCCAGCACGGCCTGAAAATCCGCCGGATTCATGTTCCAGCCGAGGGTGCCGTGAAAAGAGACATCCCAGCCGTAGGCTTCCATGCCCACCGCGATGCGCCGGGCGATGTAAAAGTCCCGCATGAACACCACCACCCGGCGCCGCGGTCGCGGCGCATCGGCGGGGGGCAGCGGATAGGTGATGAGACGGGCCCGTTCCCGGCCCTGCTGACGCAATGTTTCCAGGGTCAGGACAGGCACCGGCGCCTGCCAGTCGAACAGGGAGCGGTACAGGGGAATGGCGGCCTTGCAGATGGTCATCAATCGCCACCACTCCTCTGTGGACAATGGTCGACTCTCCCGGGAGTTGGCCTTGTTGAGCAGATGCTGTTCGACCATGCGGGCCATGACAGGATTCTGAGGCACGATGGCAGGCTTGGGGGCGGCGGACTTGTCGACCAGATGCTGCTCGATCAGCAGTTCCAGGACGGGTGAGATGAGGGAGCGGTAGGCATGCTCCCGCTGCTTGGGGGTCATGGCATCCATTTGTGCCTGCAGCATGGTCATGCCGCGAGCCTCCTCCTCCGGATTGCGGTACACCAGGCCGCCAAAACAGAGGGCAATCGAGATGGACCAATGCTGCTGGCCATTTTTGGCCAGCAGCATGGCCAATACGAACGCGGAGCGCAACCGGGCCCGGGTGAGCAGACCAAACAGCACCGCCAGCACTTCGCTCAGGTTGAAAGGTCTTTCCGTGACACACCGCATCAACCCGGTCAGGTCGTTTTCAGCGTCCAGGCGGAGGATGGTCTCCAGAAAAGTCGGTGATTCGTTGGCCATTGGTGCCCTTTTGATTTTCCACGGTTCGTGCAGACAAGTACAGATAAAACGGACATGCTTCCGGTCGTTACTGTAAGCGTCGGTCGGGGGATGTGTCAACCGGAAACGGTGGATCGTCCAGCATATTTGCCGGGTTATCCCGGTACCGGTTGTACTGGATGTGTACAACCGAACAAATTTTTAAAATCATTTATTGAGTGTGTTTATAATTAAAATAAGTGTTTTGAACGAACAATAAAATTCTTGAATGGTATTTTATTAATATTATTATCACTGCATTCCCTTTCCCGAAAAAACTTCGTCTTTCAAAAAGGACGTGTTTTAATGCAGCCTGGCAGTCATCGACGGGTGGGATGGGAGGATGCCCGGCATACCGGGACCGTACTGGAGTGTGTCATGGCAGCGGAAGAGAAGAACGACCAACCGGCCATTCACCGGGGACATCGCGAGCGTTTGCGTCGGCGTTTCCTGCATGAGGGGCTGGAGCGATTTGAAGACCATCAGGTGCTGGAGTTGTTGCTGTTCAATGCGTTGCCCCGGCAGGATACCAACCGGATTGCCCATGTGTTGTTGCAACGTTTTGGTTGTCTGTCGGCAGTGCTGGATGCGGATACGCAGGATTTGGCTTCTGTGCCGGGCATGGGGGAGGCGGCGGCGGCTTTTCTGAGTCTGATTCCGCCGTTGACGCGGCGTTATCTCCATGACAGTGCCACGCGGACCAAGATGCCGTTGAACGATCCATACCGGACCAGCCGTTTCCTGATTCCGCTGATGGCCGGCCGGTCGGAGGAGGTGTTTTATGTATTGTGTCTGGACAACCGTTGTCAGTTGTTGTTTCCGGCCCTGATCAGTCGGGGGACGGTGACGGATGCCCTGATTCATCCCCGGCAGGTGGTGGAGACGGTCCTGCGGCACAAGTCTGTGAATGTCATTCTGGCCCACAACCATCCGTCCGGCATGTTGCAGGCTTCGCAGAGCGATATCAATCTGACCTTGTTGCTGCAGCGCATTCTGCTGCCGATGGGCATTCGGCTGGTGGATCATGTCATTGTGTCGGGGGAGAAGACCCTGAGCATGGCCAGCATGGGTTTTCTGGGGGAGCAGCGGAGCGGGGAGCCGGGTTTCATGCGGGCCAGTGAGAGTGATCTGCCGGCCATGGAGTATGTGCCGCATTGAGGCATCCGGGAGTGTCCCGGTCCCTTTGCCAGGCTTGGTTTGACTGTTGCGGGTCCAGGGGGGTCACCCCCCGGGCGGGTCCAGGGCAGCGCCCTGGGATTTTGCTGTTGCTTTTCAAAAAAGCCGAAGCGGTTTTTGCTTCGGTACTCCCGGCATGCGCCGCAGGCAATCTGGCGATTCTG
>JAMOAX010000029.1:0-24094 GCA_039908555.1 Magnetococcus sp. DMHC-8 | reverse complement strand
TACGGTTCAAGAAGAAGGGCGTCGTGATTGAAAAGGAACGGACCGCCACGCCCAAGGAAAAGCCGGCCGAGACCGCCCATCCGATCGAGGAACCCTCTGCCGAGCTGTTGCCTGCAGAGAAAGGGGTGGTGATCAACCGGCAGGCCGGCTTGATCACCGTGCGGGCCTATCCTCGGGAGCATCAGGAGATTGCCACCTTTCTGGAGCAACTGCGCGTTCGCAGCCAGCGGCAAGTGATCCTGGAAGCCAAGATTCTGGAGGTGACCTTGAACGATGGCGCCCAGTTTGGCATCGACTGGCTGGCCGTCAACCGGGGCATTGGCAGGACCGGGATGCCGCCCCTGCGTTCGGAACCCGGCAGTGGCGACACTTTTACCAGTCGGCCCCGGGTGGACCCTGCCGCACCGGATGGCCTCTCCTCTCTGGTGAGCAGGGGGTTGCTGCTGTCCCGGGCAGCGGGGGTGGATCAACCGCTCAACCTGGCGCTGCGCACCAGTGATTTTATCGGGTTTGTGCATTTGTTGCAGCAGCAGGGCAAGGTGCAGGTGCTCTCCAGCCCGCGGGTGGCCACGGTCAACAATCAGAAGGCGGTGATCAAGGTGGGCAGCGACGAATTCTTTTTTACCGGCATGCAGCCCGGCACTGTGACCGGGTCCGGCACCGACCGGGTTGTCAATCCGCCCACCATGACCATCGAAAGCATGTTTACCGGCATTTCGCTGGATGTCACCCCCCAGGTCGGCGAGGGGGACATGATCACCCTGCACATCCATCCACTGGTGACCGAGGTGCAGGACAAGGTCAAATCGTTTGTCCTGGATGACAAGCCCCAGAGCGTGCCGCTGGCTTTTACCCAGACGCGGGAGACGGACAGCATTATCCGGGTCCGCAATGGGGAAGTGGCGGTGATCGGTGGTTTGATGAAAAACCGGTCGCATGATCAACAGGACCGTCTGCCCTGGGTGGGGGAAGTGCCTGTGCTGGGCGCGCTGTTTGGTCATGAAGCCAAAAAATGGGAAAAGAGTGAACTGGTGATCCTGTTGCGCCCCGTGGTGGTGGATAACCGCCAGGGGTGGGAGGAGCAGATGGTACGGGCGGTGAACGGGATGCACGGCATGGTGCCTGTGGCACCGCGATGACAGGGGCATCGGTTCAGGTGGTGGCCGGATTGATGGGTGAATTTTTTCTGCAGGGAGGGTGACCACGTGGACAGCAGGGGTCAAGGGCAGGGCGGGGCCATGCAGGGCCGGGCAGCGGACCGATCCGGTTGTGGGCCCGCCCGGGATGGTACGGTGCATGATGCCATGCCGGTTGGCGACGCAGGCAGATTGCCGGTGCCGGGGCGATGGTCCTGGCACTGTCTGGGTGGATGGGGCACGGCCCTGGTGGTGCTCCTGGTGGCTGCTCCGGCGGTCTGGGACTACTGGTCTCTGGTGAACGGGGGGTGCCATGCCGCTCCCCTGCTGGACCCGGGAGAAAAAGGGCCGGTGGTTACCCTGAGTGTCCCTCCCCGCCCTGCGGAGCACGGTGTGCTGGCCGAGTCGCTGCCGACTGCCGAACCGGTGCAATGGGGCGCACCGATGCAGAGTCTGACACCGATCAGGGTGGCTGAAGCGGTGCAAAGGCTGGACACTGCCAAAGAAGAGGTGATGCTGGTGGCCGAAGCGGTGCAGCGACCGGAGCCGGTCATGGAGTCTGCGCCGGAGCCAGCGACCGGGCCGCAGCCGGTGTTGGAACCGATCAAGATGGCCGAACCGGTGCAGTCGCCGGAGGAGGGGCAGGCGGGCGGTGCAGCGCCGGTGGCCGAGGTGGGCCAGTCCGGTCAGCCTGTTGCCCCGCCGGCCGGGTCGGCCGGGTCGGCAGCGCCGGTGGATGAGCGGACTGCCGTCGTGCCGGGCCGCTCCGCCCAGGCGGAGAAGGGTCTGGATTCCATGTATCATGCGGGCAAGAAGCCCTCTCCCATCCCGCTGGATTTCAAATTTACCATTCAGGTTGGTTCGTTCCGGGAACGGGAAGGGGCGTTGACGCGGGCTTCCGAGTTGCGTTACAAGGGCTATGATGCCTACATTCTCGAGGCCCAAGGCAAGAAGGACCCGCATCATTTGTGGCGCAGCGTGCGTATTGGGCGTTTTCAGGATCGGGAGACGGCGCAAAGCGCCCTGGAGATTTACAGGCGCAAGGAGCACGACACCGCGGCCTTTATTGCCATCAACGACTCTTTTTCTGAAGGTGGGCATGGCAAGGATGCCAGGTCCGGTCCGGCAGCGGAATCCAGCCTGTTGATTCTTCCGTCTGCCGGTCCGGTCCGGGAGACGGTTGCGCCGTCCAGACCGCCACCGGTCAAAGAGACGACTGCCACGCCGTCCATGCCGCCGCTGCCGGTCAAGGAGAGTCCTGCACCACCCGCTTTGCCGCCACAACCGGCTGTGACCGTGCCGGAAACGCCGGTCAAGGGGATTGCGCAGGGTGCCGACCGGGATGACGCAGCGCACCTGTTCCAGCAATCATTGGCCTTTCGCAACAACCGGGACGTGGCCCAGGAAGAGGTGGCGTTGCGGCAGACCCTGCAGAAAGATGCATCACACGGATTGGCCAGGAATCGTCTGGCCCGCATACTGGTGGAGGGCAATCGCGCCGAGGAAGGACTGCAGGTGTTGCAGGATGCCGTGCGGGGTCGTTCGGTTGCGGTGCTGGCGGCGGACGATCCCAACCTGGCGGCTTTCCTGGCCGCTCTTTACCAGCGGCAGGCGTTCCATGCCCAGGCCGCTGAATTGTATCAGGCCTTGTTGCAACGCCAGCCTGACAAGGGCATCTGGCGCATGGGGCTGGCCATTTCGCTGGAGAAGATGGGCAAAACGCAACAGGCCTTGACGGCCTACCAGGCCTCTCTGGCCGACAGCACGCTGAGCGCCAAACTGCGCAGTTTTGTGCAGACACGTGTGGATCAATTGCAACAGGGAATGGCCCATGGTACGAACGACGGCGGATGACAGGGTGTACCGTGCTGTATATGGTCGGGGTGGTTGACCGATGCTGCCGGTCCGGCATCGTTTGGGAGATCGTCTGGTGGAGGGGGGCGAGCTCACCCCGCAGCAATTGCAGACGGCGCTGGCCGCCCAGGAGCGCACGGGTGCGCCGCTGGGCGCGGTGCTGATCCAGTTGGGGATGATGGAGGAGCAGCAGTTTTTGCAATTTCTTTCCGGTGAGTTGCGCGTTCCTCTGATCGATCTTGGCACTTTCCGCATTGACACCACCCTCACCCATCTCCTGCCGGAAGCGATGGCCCGGCGGCATCAGGCCCTGGTGCTGGCCCGCATGGCCAACGGTTTGCTGGTGGGGATGGTGGACCCCACGGATATTTTTGCTTGTGACGAACTGGTCCGCACCCTGGGAGGCATGCCGCGTCTGGCGTTGGTTGGACCGGGGCAGTTGTCGGTGGCCCTGGACTTTGCCTACCGGGGGGTGGAGCGGATTCAGGAGCAGGCCGCTGCCCTGGGTGAAGAGATGGGACGGGCCGCCTGTCATCTGGAAGGCATGCCCCAGACCGAACCGGTGCTGGATGCGCCTGTGGTGCACATACTGCAGGCCTTGTTCGAGGAGGCGGTTCGTTGCAACGCCTCGGACATTCACATCGAACCGGACCTGGACGTCCTGCGTCTGCGCCGGCGGATCGACGGCGTGTTGCACGAGCAGGTGATCCAGGAACGGCTGATTGCGCCTGCCCTGGTTTCCAAGCTGAAGCTGATGGCCGGTCTGGAGATTGCGGAGCGGCGCTTGCCGCAGGATGGACGCTTCGACATGGTGGTCAAGGGGCGTACCATCGACGTGCGGGTCTCCACCCTGCCTGTCCAGGACGGGGAGTCGGTGGTCCTGCGCCTGCTGGACCGCAGCCGGGAACATGCCGGGCTGCACACGGTGCTGGAGCCGGATATGTTGCAGCGTTTCCAGAAGATTATCAATAGATTGCATGGTCTGGTGCTGGTGACAGGCCCCACGGGCAGTGGCAAGACCACCACCCTGTATGGTGCCCTGCATCTTCTCAACAGGCCGGAGACCAAGATCATCACGGTGGAAGATCCGGTGGAGTATCGTTTGCCGCGCATCAGTCAGGTGCAGATCAACCCCCGCATTGGCCTGACTTTTTCCAGCATTTTGCGGACGGTATTGCGTCAGGACCCCGATATCATTCTGGTGGGTGAGATGCGTGACCGCGAGACGGCGGATATGGCCATTCGGGCTGCCCTGACGGGTCATCTGGTTTTTTCCACTCTGCATACCAACAGTGCCATCGAGGCGGCGGTGCGGTTGCTGGAGATGGGTCTGGAGGGATATGCCGTAGCGGCCGCCTTGCAGTGCATCCTGGCCCAGCGCCTGATCCGACGGGTGTGCATGGCGTGCCGGGAATCGATGGCGCCCGCTTTGTCCGAGGCAACCGTGTTGCGTCACTGGGTGGGCGAGCAGGCTGGTCAACTGGTGCGGGGCCGGGGATGCAGTCAGTGCCATTTTACCGGTTTTGCCGGTCGCATGGCGGTGGTCGAGATGCTGGAACTGCGGGGGGAAATGGCGGATGCCTTGCGTCGTCATGACCTGACCGGGTTGGTCGAAGCCGCCCGGCAACAGGAGGGCTATCTGCCGTTGCACCGCTCTGCCATGTCGCATGCCCTGCAGGGGCGGACCACCCTGGAGGAGGCGCTGCGATTGGCAGAGGGAGAAGAACAGGACCGTCGGCGGGGGCAGAGTGGTGTTGATGGCCTGGGTGCGCGCGGTTGGTGTTGAGAATGGATACAGCAGGGGATAAAATGGTGCCCGGCCGTGATCGGCTGCACACCTCTCAACAGACGGGGAACGACGGAACGGGTACCATGCACCATGAATGTTTCTGACGCGCAAGAGTGGCATGTCATCCTGAACGTTCCGTCCGATGCCACCCAGGAGGAGGTCAAGAAGGCATACCGCACGCTGATGAGCCGGTATCATCCTGACCGGGTGGCGGGTCTGGGTGAGGAACTGGTTGAACTGGCCGAACGCAAAGCCAAGGCGCTGAACAATGCCTATGAACAGGCCCTGAAGCAGCGCAAGGGGGCGGATCAGGGCGGTGGATCACGGACCGCATCCGGTACGGTCTGGACGGAGGCGTACCACGACCGGACGGCATCCCGGCCAGGTGGCGGGGCGTGGGCCGGGTCGCAACGGGATCGGATGCGGGCCGGACCGGCGCGTCGGGCGGCCGGGGTGGGGCATCCTGTGCCATTTTTGCATCGTGTGGTCGATCTGGACAGGATACTGCGTCCGGTGGCGTCGGCCATGTTGTATGGGGTTTTGCTGTTTGGCGGCTCATACCTGGTGGATGTGTTGTATGAAAGCGGGTATTTGTCTGTTCGGGCCCTGCTGGGCACCTTTGCCCAGGATGTCAGGAGTGCCGATCCCCGGGTTTTCCTGCCGGGCGACGAGGCGGGGCGCAGTCGGGAGTTGGGCCGGGATGACCGGGAACTGGAGAAGTTTGCCGACCAGGGCAAGGCCGAGGCCCAGTACAACCTGGGTTTGATGCATTACCGGGGCGACGGGGTGGCGGTTTCCCGTGAGGAGGCGGAGCGATGGTTCCGCAAGGCGGCCGAGCAGGGGGAACCCCGGGCCCAGTACCATCTGGGCATGATGTATCAGGAGGGCAAAGGTTTGCCGCAATCGGATGAGGATGCGGTGGCCTGGTATCGCCGGGCCGCCGAGCAGGGTCATGCCGATGCGCAGCTCCGGCTGGGTGTGCTCTACCAGGAGGGCAGAGGAGGGGTGTCCCAGTCCGATGAGGAGGCGGTGGCCTGGCATCGTCGGGCGGCCGGGCAGGGTCATGCCGATGCGCAGTTTCGGCTGGGTGTTTTGTATCAGAACGACCTGGATGCGGCCACGGCCGATGAGGAGGCCGTGACCTGGTATCGCCGGGCGGCCGAGCAGGGTCATGCGGATGCCCAGGCCAATCTGGGGTTCATGTACGCGACCGGTGAAGGGATCACCCAGGATGACCAGGAGGCGGCCAAATGGTTTCGCAAGGCCGCCGAGCAGGGGGATGCCCGGGCCCAGGATTATCTGGGCGTGTTGTACCAGAACGGCAAAGGTGTGTCGCAATCCAACGAGGAAGCGGTCAAGTGGTATCGCCGGGCGGCGGAGCAGGGTCATGCCGGTGCCCAGACCAATCTGGGTTTCATGTATGGTACCGGCGAAGGTGTTGCCCAGGATGACCAGGAGGCGACCAAATGGTTCCGCCGGGCCGCCGAGCAGGGGGATGTCATGGCCCAGGATTTTCTGGGGGTGATGCAGCAAAGCGGTGCGGTGGTTTCCCGGGACTACAAGGACGCGGTCAAGTGGTATCGCAAGGCGGCGGAGCAGGGCAATGCCAATGCGCAGACCGACCTGGGTTTCATGTATGGCACCGGCGACGGCGTGGTCAGGGATGACCAGGAGGCGCTCAAGTGGTATCGCAAGGCGGCGGAGCAGGGCAATGCCGATGCCCAGAACACCCTGGGTTCGCTGTACAGGGAGGGAAAAATCTTGCCCAGGGAGTACCGGGAGGCGGTAAAATGGTATCGCAAGGCGGCAGGGCAGGGGCATGTCAAGGCCCAGTTTCATTTGGGGCTCATGTACGATACGGGTGATGGGGTTTCCCAGGATCACGAGGAGGCGGCGCGCTGGTATCGTCAGTCGGCGGAGCAGGGCCATGCCCGGGCCCAGTTCAACCTGGGCATGCTGCATGCGTCGGGCCGTGGTATTCCCCGGGACGACCGGGCGGCGGCGGAATGGTATCGGCGGGCCGCCGAGCAGGGCAACGCCGATGCCCAGAACAGTCTGGCCGCCCTGTATCGGGAGGGCCGGCATCTGCCCCGGGATGATCAGGAAGCGGTGAAGTGGTACCGGAAAGCGGCGGAGCAGGGCCATGCGGAGGCACAAGCCAGACTGGGCTTCCTGTATCAGCAGGGCGAGGGTGTGGTCCAGGACCACCGGGAGGCGGTGAAGTGGTATCGCAAGGCGGCGGAGCAGGGGGATGCCCATGCCCAGAGCGGGCTGGGCCGGCTGTACCGGGAGGGCAGGGGCATCTCCCAGGATTACCGGGAGGCGGTGCGCTGGTATCGCAAGGCGGCTGACCAGGGCAACGTGGTGGCCCAGTTGCACCTGGGCCAACTGTATGACCATGGCCAGGGTATTTCCCAGGACGCCCGGGAGGCGGTGCGGTGGTATCGGAAGGCGGCGGAGCAGGGCAACGCCGAGGCGCAGACCCGTCTGGGTTTGTTGTATGGGGAGGGTCGTGGTGTACCCCGGGACTACAAAGAGGCGGTACGGTGGTACCGCAAGGCGGATGAACAGGGGCATGCCGAAGCCCGCTTTCATCTGGGTTTGTTGTATGACCATGGCCATGGTGTGCCCCGGGATCGCCAGCAGGCGGTGATGTGGTATCGCAAGGCTGCCGAGCAGGGATTGGAAAAGGCCCAGCTCAGCCTGGGGGAGATGTATCGCCGGGGCGAAGGGGTTGCCCGGGATGACAGGGAGGCCCTGATCTGGTATCGCCGGGCGGCAGAACAGGGCCATGCCCGTGCGCAGGCCTCGCTGGGTTTGTTGTATCACCAGGGATTGGGTGTCGCCCGGGATGACCGGTTGGCGGTGCAGTGGTATCGGCGGGCGGCGGAACAGGGGGATGCGGAGGCCCAGTTCAATCTGGGTTTGATGTATGGCAACGGGAGTGGCGTTGCGCGGGACTACAAGGAGGCGGCGACCTGGTTCCAGAAGGCGGCCGAGCAGGGGTTGGACAAGGCCCAGTCCACCCTGGGCCTGATGTACAACGAGGGTGACGGGGTGCCCAGGGATTATGTGCAGGCCCACATGTGGCTGAATCTGGCCGCCTTGCAGGGTGATGAAAATGCCACGAAATATCGTGACATGATTGCCAGGCACATGACCCCTGCCCAGCTTGCGCAGGCCTGGGAGATGTCGAAAAACTGGAAGCCGGACAAACTGTGAAGGTGGGTGGGGTGGCGGGGTGCGTGGCACGTCGTTCGGGTTGATGCGGTCTGTGGGAGAGTGAAATGAGCTGGCAAAGGCATCTGGCGGGGTGGGCAGGGATGGTGGCGGTTGTTGTGCTGTTTGGTCCGGGGTCGGGTTGTGCCGAACCGGGTCGGGAGGCGCCGGACCCGGCGTCCCGGGGGACGGACCCCGGGGAGCCGGCGCCGTACAAGCTGGGCAAGGAGGCGATGAAGTGGCTGGGCAAGGCTTCCGACAGTGGATTGGGTGCGGCCCAGTTCGAGCTGGGCAAGAGCTACTTTTATGGCACCGGGGTGCCACAGGATTACAAGGAGGCAGAAAAGCTGTTTCGCAAGGCGGCCGAGAACGGCAACGAGAGCGGCATGCTGTTTTTGGGGACGATGTCTCGGGACGGCTTGGGTGTGCCACAGAATCCGGGTGAGGCCGTCAAATGGTTTCGCAAGGCGGCCGAGGGAGACAGTGCAGATGGGCAGCATGCCTTGGGTGTGTTGTACCATGAGGGGAAGGGTGTGGACCGGGATCGCAACGAGGCGATGAAATGGTTGCGCAAGGCAGCCGACAACAAGCATGCGGGAGCGCAATGGCTGCTGGGCATGATCCATCACGAGGGTATGGGGGTGCCGCAGGATGACGCGGAGGCGGCCCGGTGGTTGCGCAAGGCGGCTGACAATGGCCATGTCGAGGGTCAATATGCCCTGGGCATGCTGTACCGTGATGGCAAGGGTGTACCACAGGATTACAGCGAGGCGGAAAGGTGGTTGCGCAAGGCGGCTGACAGTGGGCATGCCAGGGGTCAGCATCTGCTGGGGGTCATGTGTCATGAGGGGAAGGGGGTGCCGCAGGATTATGTGGCAGCCCATATGTGGCTGAATCTGGCGGCATCGCAGGGGGACAAGGAGGCCATGGATCTGCGTGAGACGGTGGCCAAACTGATGACCCCGGCCCAGATTGCCCAGGCGCAGGAACTGGCGCGGCAAAAAAGGGCGGCCAAACCGTGATCCGGTGACGGCCGGCAGACGGACCCTGTCCAGCCCGTCAGACCAGGGAGGTGCGAAAGGCATGTGGGGTTTTTTTGTGACGGGCACAGACACCGGGGTCGGCAAGAGCGTGGTGTCTGCCCGACTGTTGCACCATTGGGGTGCCTCCTACTGGAAGCCGGTGCAATCCGGGGCCGGGGGGGGGGAGGAGACCGATACTGTTTTCGTGCGTCGTTTGAGTGGTCTGCCGGCGGAACGGTTTTATCCATCGGTTTACACCCTGGCCCTGCCCCGTTCGCCCCATGAGGCAGCCGCCAGGGAGGGGATCGAGATCCGCCTGGACCGGTTGACATTGCCGTCTGTCCGTCGACCGCTGGTGGTGGAGGGGGCTGGTGGGGTTCTGGTGCCGTTGAACGATCGGCACACCATGCTGGATCTGATGGTGCAACTGGGGTTGCCCGTCATTCTGGTGGCCCGCACCACGCTGGGCACCATCAACCACACCCTGTTGAGCCTGGCCGTGTTGCGGAGCCGCGGGGTCACGGTGGCCGGGGTTGTGCTCAATGGGGTATTCGACGCCGAAAACCGGCGGGCCATCGGGCATTATGGCCAGGTCTCCATCCTGGCTGACCTGCCACCCCTCCAGCCTCTGGAGCAGGGCAGCTTGTTGCAAGTGGCGATCTCAGGGGGGGATCGAGTGGGATGAATCGTATTGCCGGATCACGATCATCGCCCTGCCGTCCACTGCACAACCCGATTTCTGCCCATGCGCTTCGCCTCATACAGCGCATTGTCCGCCAGCTTGAGCAATGACTCCCACTCCTCACAGATTGCATGTGGATAGGTCGCAACGCCAATGCTGCAGGTCACTCTGAGGCTGTTGATGTCGGTCTCTGCCACGCGCTGCCGGAAACGGTCCGCCAACATGAGAGCACCCTCTTCCCCCGTATTGGGCAGAATGACACAAAATTCTTCTCCGCCATAACGACAGGCATGGTCCACCGCACGGAAATGTGCTTTGGCAACCTGACCGATCACCTCCAACACCTTGTCGCCCATGTCGTGACCGTAGGTGTCATTAAATTTTTTGAAATGGTCTACATCAAAAAACAACACCGACAACACCAAATGATATCTCCTGGCCCGATTGAACTCCTGATCCAATAACTCCTCCATCCGGCGTCGATTGTAGAGTCCTGTCAGCTTGTCCGTATACGACATCATCCGCAAGGCTTCCTCCAACCGTTTTTCCGCCGTAATATCCCGAATCAGCGCCGCGCTGCCAATCGTCTGCCCCTGCTCGTTGTGAATGGTGGCCGCATGAAAGTTCAGGACACGATTCCTGTATACCAGGGAGTCTGGCAACCCGACCCCATGCTGGGCAATAAAGGTTTGTACATAGTCCGGATCATCCACAATCGACAGAAACCCATGGGTTGCCAATTCTTCCTGCGTCTTTTCAAGAATGCGTTCGGCAGACGGGTTGATCATCACTACATTACCCTGTGCATCCGTGACCACAATGCCTTCCCGTGCACTCAGAATGATGGTGGTCAACTTGTTGTGCTCATTCTGGAACCCCAGATGCAGATGGTACAACTCCTCGCTCATCCGGTTGAATCCGATCGCCATGTCAGTCAGCTCATCCCGACCGGAAACAGGAATACGCCGGTGAAAGTCCCCTTTGGCCGCCTCGTTCATGGCTTGCATGAACGCCCCAATCCGCTGCATGACATGCACACGTGTCGTCACGACCACCAGAAAAAAGATGGCTGTCACAGACAACAACACCCCGGAGGCCTGTGTGACTATCCAGTCCATCCGTTTGCGCTGCTCGGTAATGTCAAAATAGATCTCGAAAGCCCCCAGAAAGCGCTCGCCACGCATGATGGGCACATAGGTTTCCACCACATCCAGCTTGAATATTTCATTCTCCAGGGTCTTGTGGTCTTTTTGCACCGTCAGGCTGTAGGAGTGGCCCCTGGCGACAATATCATGAAAGTAGGCATGTTCATTCAGTTTGCCAACCTCTGGTTGCGCTGAAGAGTGGATGATACGGCCTGATGCGTCAAACAATCGATATTTGTACAGGTGGAACACATCGCCAACGCGGGCCATGCCGGTTTTAATCGCGCTGGTGACGGGCAGCACGTAGTGGTTGGAGGTTGTCTCCTCCTCGCGGATGTCCAGCAGCCCGGCCATATAATTGGCCACCTGAACGGCGTCCGTTTCGGTAAACTGGGTCAGCATGTTCCGGAAAGAGGGATAGGTGATGTGCATGGCGTGCATGGGCAACAGCACAACCAGGAACAATATCAAAAAAAAGCTTTTTCGCAAAAATTTCGTCATGAAAAACCGGAAGACATGATCGGACAGGCCACTGAACAGTTTGTTTGTCATCGTCTTTTTCCGTTGCCGTCGTGGTGGAAAATCGTTAGTAAAAAACCGGATTCAGCATTTTTTGAATAACAAAAATTTGTTTATGGACTAAATAAACTGATAACGCTAGCATCTATTCCGCAGGATGTCATCAAAAATAATGATGTTCGACACCAGGGAGCCTGGGGAGCGTTACGGTTCCTGGCGGGGGGGAGGTCAGTGCAGCGTTTTCAAAAACAGGACGACCTGCCAGATGGACTTTTCATCCAGCCGCTCCTTGAAGGGTGGCATGCTGCCACCAAAAGCACGGCCGCCTTCGGCGGTGATCCAGAACAGATAAGCGTCCCGGTCCGGCAGGTCACCGCCCACCTGGCGCAACATGGCCATGGAGAGGTTGAGTCGGGCGGCTTCCGGGCCATTGCCGAGGCCCGAGTCACCATGGCAACGGGCGCACTGTCCCAGAAAATGTTCCTTTCCTGCATAAATGTTGTCCGGATCGGCGGGTATGGGAACCGCCGTCGGTTGGGTCGAAGGGCAGGGCATCTGCAGATAATCCCGGCAATAGTAGTCCTTCATGTCGTGCTGGTCGAAAAAATCAACAGGCCGTTTGCGCCTGGCCATGGCCGTCCGCATGCTGCCGGCCGGGGGCGTGGAGGCGCCCCCCTTGTCCTGCCCGGTGCCCGTCCCTGTGCCGCCGGTCGCCAGGGCCGGTTCCGTGCCCGATGGCGGCTCGATGCCCTGCCGGAAACCGATCTGGACCAGGATCGCCAGCAGCAGGACCGGCAGACTGGCCAGCAACCACTGGTGCCGGGTCAGTCGCCGCCAGATGGAGGGGGGAGGGAGATCGGCCTCGGCAGGCTGCCCGCTGCCCGGCGGGACAATGCGACGCGACCGGTCGCGCGTGGCGGCAGCGGTTGCCGGCATGACAGCAGCCGGAGTGGTGTTGTGCACACGGGGGAACGTCGCACCGGGAGCCGCGTCGGGCAGGGGCAGGGAGGGGGGGTGTTTGGGCGGGGGTGCGGCGTGCAGCCCGGTTTCATGGGACAAGGGTTGCCAGGTCGCCTCGCTCCACAGCTTTTCCCCGTCCACCAGAATCCGGTACACCCTGAACAGGGGATTCTGCTGAATGGTGCCTTCCTGCCGCAGCACATGGAAAAAATCGATCAGCCCGACTGCCGTGGCCGACCAGGCGGCCAGCGTGCATTCCCGCCTGGCCAGCCAGATGAAATAGTCGTACAAGTCCTGTTCAGTGACCGTACGCACCCATTTGCCGCGCTGGTGGATATAGGAAAGAAATGAAACAATGACAACAAGATGTGTATCGAGCCGTTTTTCTGACAGATAGCAGCCGGCACTGTTTTTGTACAGAGTGCCGACGGTCCCCATCTCCTCCTGCTGCCGGGTCGGCAGCGTATCCAACGCCACGCTCTGACCGGATGCCAGCCAATACCTGGCGATCCACGGGTATCTTTGTTGTACAGTTGATTCCATAACGGTCGGTCTTGGCTCTCTGGCTCAAAGGGCGATGGGGCCCCCCACTTAAGCCGGGACAGTGTTGATAAATAAAAGTTAATGGGATGGGTCTGGGAAGGGGCTGGCCCCTTCCCGGCGGGGTGTGGGGCAGAGCCCCACAAGACCTTGATTCTGTTATTCGGGGCTCCGCCCCGGCCCCCCTGAATGATTTGTCCCGGCTTAAGCGGGAAGCCCAATGACCGGATATGGAGAAACATGACATGACAACCCGAAAACCACTCTATCTGGGGGCAGGCGGTACCCCGACGGAAATGCATGCGTCGGATGCCATACCGGTCGGTCTGTTGCCCGTCATGACCGGGGCCTCTTCAACTGCCGATGGGGGAAGCGGCATCGTGCCGGCCCCCCTGATGGGGGAACACGGCAAATTTTTGCGGGGTGACCGCCAGTGGGTCCTGCTCTCCTCCCTGGCCGATCCCAACCTGGTGGTGTTGGATTATCTGGCCCCGGGAGATGTCATGCACTGGACCGGCTCCGCCTGGGTCAACTCCCCCGTCGTCCCCGCCGCCACCCCCGGCGTGGGCGGCGTCCTGACCTACTTTTCCGCATCGCCAACCCTTCGGGAAGACCAGGGCACCAATGATATTCCAATGCTGACCCTGTCAAAAACCCCGATCACCACTGGCGAACTCGCCGTGTCGGTCACGGTCGACGCCAGCGGCACCGCCACCCGGGCCATCGCCGCCTGGCTGGCGGACGACACCTTCGGCACCACCACCATTCCCGCCGGCATCTGGACGATGGCCGTCTACGCCGGGGTGGACAGCGTCGCGGACGGCCGCAGCACCCTGATCCATCGCCGGGTCTGCGCCGCGAGCACCGCCGCCATGACCCTCACCACCACCGGCACCGGCCCCACCCGGACCGCCACGGCCGCCTCCGGCACCCCGTTCAGCAGCAACGACGCCAATGCCGACCCCCTGCTGGCCAATTATCTGGCCACCCCCTCCGGTCTCTATCAGATCGTCGGCTACACCTCGCCCACCGTGGTCACCCTGGCGGTCCCCGACTACGTGCCGCTGCCACTCAATCCCACCATGACCGGATTCGCCACCCACTCCTCCCCGGCGGGAGGATGGTATGCGGTGGCCGAAAGCGATCACTGGGCGGATGGATACGAAGGGTGGCGCGCCTTCGACGGCAACAGCGGGACCGCCTGGGTGTCGCAAACCGTCAGCGCCGGTTTTCTCACCATCGACTACGGCGCCGGCGTCACCTGCAAGCTGACCGCCTACAAGATCACACCTTTCTCGGCCACCCTGGGCAGCCCCAAGACCTTCGCGTTCAAGGGCAGCAACAACGGCGCCAGTTGGACCACCCTGGATACCCAAACCAACATGACCACCGGCTGGAGCGACGGGGTGGAGCGGATCTTCAGTTTTGCCAACACCACCGCCTATCGCTACTACAAACTGGAGGTGACCAACACCAACGCGGGCGGCGGCTCCATCTCCGTCAAGATTGTCCAGTTGCGCTTCGACGATGCGGGAGACAGTCGGACCGGCTACGTGAACGAAAGCGCCGTCGCCTTCAGCCAGTGGCGCGGCCTGTTCACCTCCTCATCCTATGCCTCCGTATACGGCGGCATCGACAACAACTATGTCGAACAAATGTGGAATGACCTGCAGGGCAGCCTGGCGGTCTCCGCATCCGGCCAACTGGGGGTGATCGATTTCGCCCAGGCCTGGGCAGGCGGACCCACCACCCTGACCATGCTCTACAACGGCCTGGTCGGTTCGACCCGGAACGCCATGATCTGTACACCGTTCCCGGCGGCCTCCGGCGGCGTGGCGGATCATGAGTCCCTCACCGGTCTGCAGGGCGGCACCACCGGGCAACACTACCATCTCACCTCGGCCTGCCATACCGCCCTCACCGCCTTGTCTGTGTCCGAGCTGGGATACCTGTCCGGCGTCACCTCGGCCATCCAGACCCAACTGGCCGGCAAAATGACCAACCCCATGACCACGGCAGGCGATCTGCTCTACGGGAGCACCGCTGGCGCCCCGACCCGCCTGGCCAACGGCTCTGCCGGGCAGCTCTTGCAATCCCAGGGAGGAACCTCGCCACCGGTCTGGGCCACCTTCACCGCCTTGACCAATCCCATGACCACCGGCGGGGATATCATCCATGGCGGCACTTCCGGTACCCCGACCCGCCTGGCCAACGGCTCGACCGGACAGGTGTTGACCGCCAATGGCGGCACGACTGCCCCCTCCTGGCAGGCGCCGGCCGTGACTGCGGCAGCGGTGCAACAGGCCAATTTTTGCAACTACTTTCTGGGATTGTAAACCATGGCTACACCAAACATTCGCTCCTTGACGACCGTTACACCGGGTTCGGACGCCAAACTGCTCACGGCCAGCAACCAGGATATCGTCACCAACGCCGCCGCTTCCGGCACCTTCGTCCGGATCGTGTCCATGTATGCGGCCAACATTCATGCCAGCGCCAACCAGACCATCACCCTCACCTGCAACAAGAACGGCAGCGATTTCGTGCTGGGCAATGCCCTGACGATCCCGGTCAACTGCATCCTGAATATCATCGACAAAGTTGGCCCGCTCCATCTCATGGAAAATGACAAAATCAAGGCGCTGGCCGGCGCCACCAATGCCGTCAATCTGATCACCTCCTGGGAGGTGATGTCATGAGCCGGCTGATTGGCGTAACCAGCGCTGCCATTACAGGGGGAACCAGAACAGGCCCCATCGGAGGCTATTACTATCACACGTTTACCGCAACGGATACCGTCGGATTGATTGTGCCACCGTCCTTTTCGCAGCAATTCGGCTCGGTCATCCCGGAAAAGGCACCCGCTGTGGGTACGCCACCCTCATCCTGGTCTCCAGCCGGGCTTGTCGTCGATATCCTGATTGTCGGTGGCGGAGCCTCGGGAGGTGCTTACATCGGTGGAGGGGGTGGCGCTGGCTGTTTCTACCAGGCAACCGGCGTCACTCTGCCCCCCGGCAACTACCCGGTTGCCGTGGGGGCAGGAGCGCCCGCCGGTGATGGCAATAACGGCAATCCCTCCTCTTTCAATGGGATGACTGCAAACGGCGGGGCCGGTGGCGGGAGTGCAAATGTCGGTGCCGGCAAAAGCAACGGGAATGGGTCCGGCGGTGGTGGCGGTAACGGCACCGCTGCGGGGACCTCGACAGCCAACAATGTCAACTATTTTGGTAATTCGGGCGGTGGACCCGGTGCATACGGTGGTGGCGGCGGTGGTGCCGGGAGCGCGGGTACGGCAGGATCGGGCAGCAGCGGCGGGAACGGCGGCAATGGCAAGACCTGGTTGGACGGTACAACCTATGCCGGGGGTGGCGGAGGATGCACATCCGGGGCGGGGGGAACCGGGGGAGGCACGGGCGCAGTCTCCTCTGGAAACTCCACGGCGGCAGCAGCCAATACGGGCAGTGGTTCCGGTGGATGTTACAACGCCGCCACCGCCGGTGGAGGCGGTTCTGGTCTCGTCAAGTTGCGATATGCCGCGTAAAGGAGAACATCATGGCGCATTTTGCTGAAATCAATGAAAATGGTGTGGTGTTGCGGGTGTTGGCCTGCCAGGACACCGAAACGCCCCACAACCTCTCATCCGCTTTGGGTGGCAGGTGGATACAGACCAGCTACCACACCCGGGGCGGGGTCCACTTCGGTAGTGATGGCGTGCCGGACGGGGGAGCGGCGCTGCGCAAGAACGGGGCAAGCCCTGGATATGTCTATGACGAACAGCGGGACGCCTTCATTCCGCCACCACCGTTTCCGTCCTGGACCCTGCAGGAAGAGAGCTGCCTGTGGGCACCACCGGTGCCTCGACCGGTCGAGGGAGGAGCATGGCGGTGGGACGAGGCCAGCCTGACATGGGTTGCATGATGGCTGGATCTCGCGGCGGATCTCACGCCATAATGAGCCTCCCGGTCACCATGGGGTGAACGATTGCCAACAGGGAGCAGGGTGGATGCGCGTGTTGCTGGCAGAGCCGCGGGGGTTTTGTGCAGGGGTGGAGCGGGCCATCGCCATCGTGGAACGGGCCCTGGAAAAATTTGGCGCCCCCATCTACGTGCGCCACGAAATCGTCCACAACCGCCGGGTGGTGGAGTCGCTGCGCCGCCAGGGCGCGGTCTTCGTCCATGAATTGCAGGAGGTCCCCGAAGGCGCCACCGTCATCTTTTCCGCCCACGGCGTCGCCAGGGCCGTGGAAGAGGAGGGCGGACGACGTGCACTGCGGGTGCTGGATGCCACCTGTCCCCTGGTGAGCAAAGTGCACCGGGAGGCCAACCGCCTCGACTGCACCGGCCATCGGGTGATCCTGATCGGCCATCCCGGCCACCCCGAGGTGGACGGTACCATGGGCCAGTTGCCCCCCGGCCACATGGAGGTGGTCTCCGGAATGGCCGATGTGGCCGGTCTGCCGGAATACCCCGCCCACGGCGCCGATCGGCGGGCCGCTTATATCACGCAGACCACCCTCTCCCTGGACGAAACCGCCCACATCGTCGCAGCCTTGCAACACCGGTTTCCGGATATCGTCGGACCGGCACGGGAGGATATCTGTTACGCCACCCAGAACCGGCAGAACGCCGTCAAGGCCCTGGCCCAAACCTGTGACCTGATCCTGGTCCTGGGCGCACCCAACAGCAGCAATTCCAATCGCCTGCGCGAGGTCGCCCTGCGGGCCGGCGTGGCCGCCCACCTGATCGAATCGGCCCGGGACGTCTCCCCCGCCTGGTTGCAGGGGGTCTCCTGCCTCGGCATCACGGCGGGGGCATCGGCCCCGGAAATCCTGATCGAAGAGCTGCTGACCGCCATGGCACCCGGCGGCACCATCCCCGCCCCCCCCATCGAACAGGTGGAACTGCTCTCCGTCAACACAGAAGATCTGGTCTTCCCCCTCCCGGAGCTGCTACGGGGGTAAATCGGTCAGCGCGGACAACAAGGCAGCCCCCCGCTGCTGCCCGGCGGTTGCAGGGGGGGCCGTGGGCAGGGTGACCACCACGGTCGTCCCGGTGGCCTCGTCCGTCTCCATGGTAATGTGACCACCCAGCGTTTCGGTCAACCGCTGCGCGGAATAGGTGCCCAGCCCGGTGCCACCCCTCTTGCCGGCCGTGGCATACTTTTCAAAAAAATGGTCGCGCACCTCGACCGGTACGGCACCCGCATTATGGATGGCCACCACCACCACCGCCTGTCCGTCCGGCACCACCACCGTCAACGTGACCTGACCGTCAGGCGGCGCCGCCTCGACGGCATTCTTGAACAAATTGGCAAATATGTTGTAACACATGATCTCCTCCCCCAGCACCGCCGGCCAACCATCCGGGTCCGGCCGGGACTGGCCGGTGCAGGGTACACCGTTGACCAGAAAAACCACCGACAGTCTTTTGGCCCGCAGTAAAGGGGTATTGTCGGTCTGCATGTCCAGCAGCACCGGGACCAGCTTGACCAGCTGGGGATTCAACGGATAGACACCCCGCTCAATCTTCAGCAGATCCAGGGAAAGGTTGACCATGCGCAGGGCCTTCAACCCGGAATTGTAAATAATTTTTACCAACTGCCGGTGCGACTCGTCCAGGGTCTCATCCCCCACGAGCAGATCGGCAAAACCAATGATGCTGCTCAGGGGCGATTTCATGTCATGGCGGGTAATGTGCTCCACCTCTTTTTTCAGCTTTTCCTCGCCCAGCATGGCGACATACTCCCGCTCGACGGCCGCCGCCTTCTTTTCGGCAGTCAAATCCCGGGAATAGCCCACCGAACCGATCACCTCCCCGGCAGCATTGCGCAACAGGGTGGCCGTGATGAAAACAGGAAAAGTCTCGCCATTCTTTTTGCGTCCGGTCACCTCGCTGGTTACCCGACCCTGCTGACGCAACAGATCGCCAATCACCTGGAACTCCTCCAGGTTGGCATACAACCGGGTGATGGACTGGCCCAGCATCTCCTCCCCCGTGTAACCGTAAACCGCTTCCGCCATCTTGTTGAACAACGTGATCCGACGCTCCACATCCACCGCCACGATCATGTCCGCAGCAATGTCAATGAGGTGACGGGAGTAGTCCCGCTCGCTCGACTGGTGGTCACCCGCCACCGGCATCGCCTGTATACCGTCCGCCATCTGTTTTTCTGCTCCCGATCAGTGCCACACTCGCGCAAGACCAGTTCATTCTACACCAAATTGTCCCGCCTGCCAATCACTGGTCTTGCCACTCCTTCCGGGCAATCCGGGCTCCACAGGGGTCAAAACGCAAGGCCGTCAGCAGGCAGGTGTCGATGAGGGAACTGGAGGAAAAAAGATGAGGAGGGAGAATCGATGCATCAGCCGGCAGTGGGTTTCGCTGCCTTGAAAAATGGAGCGGGCGAGGGGAATCGAACCCCCGCCTTAAGCTTGGGAAGCTTAGGCCCTGCCATTAGACGACGCCCGCCCGGATGTGATACCCTATTCTAGCGCGTTTTTTCCCCAGGTCAACAGCCGGACACGTGCCCTGCCCCCCCTTTTTTGCCAATGGAGCCCTGTACCATGTTTCCCAAGCATCCCGCCATTACCCTGTACGATCCCCTGGGCGACCTGCTCGGCGCAGGAGATGGCCATTTTACCTATACCTTCGACGATGCCGTCCGGCTGGCCGGCCATGCCTGCCCCACCGTGGCCGGCGCCTTCCTGCTGGCCAAAACAGCCATGGAATCCCTCTTTCCCGGCGAGATGCCCGTGCGGGGCGAGGTGCGGATCACCCTCCCCGGTCCGGTCGATCAGGGCGTCAACGGTCCCATCAGCCAAATTTTTACCCTGGTGACCGGGGCCGCCGCCCAAAACGGTTTTCACGGCCTCGCCGGGCAGTTTGCCCGCCATCACCTCCTGCAGTGCCGGGAACACCCATCCTCCGAACCCTTCCTGTTTGAACGTCCCGCCACGGGCCGGACCGTCCGACTGCACTACACCACCGAGGCCATCCCCGCCTCGCCCCTGATCCCGGCGCTCATGCCCCTGCTCCTCGCCCACCGCGCCGACCCCGCCCAGCAGGCCCAGTTTCGCACGGCCTGGCGCCAAAGAGTCCTGGATATCCTGGCCGACGAAGGGGTGCAGACCATCCGCCAGTCGTGAGGAGGGAAACCATGACAGCGCCGGCAGAAGTGCTCGTATTGGGGGCCGGCGTGGCCGGCCTCAGCGCCGCCGTGCGCCTGGCCGATGCCGGGTTGCGGCCCCTGGTGCTGGAAGCCGCCCGACAACCCGGCGGTCGCGCCCGCTCCCACCTCGATCCCACCGGCGAAGAGCTGGACAATGGCCCCCATCTGCTGATGGGCGCCTACACCCATACCCTGCAACTGCTGGAACGCCTGGGCACCCGTCACCAACTGCTGGCCCCGTCCACCCCCGCCTTTACCTTTTGGGACCAGACCCTGGGTTGGCACCGCCTGCACTGCCCCGATTGGCCCGCCCCCTGGCACCTGTTGGCCGCTCTGGCCCGCTTTCCGGCCCTGTCGCGCCGCGACCGGTTGGCCGCGCTGCGCCTGACGCCAGCCCTGCTGGTCCACCATCCCGCCCTGGAACACCAAAGCGTCACCCAATGGCTTGCCCGCCATCACCAGACCGACAACCTTTGCCAGCGCCTCTGGTATCCCCTCTGCCTGACCACCCTCAACGAGCCACCCGCCTCCGCCAACGCTGCGCTCTTCGTCACCGTCCTGCGGCGGCTCTTTCTCACCGACCGTCAGGCCGCCTGTCCCATGCTGCCCACCGTTCCTCTCTCCCAACTGCTGGCACGACCGGCCGGGACCGCCATCCGGCAGGCTGGCGGCACCCTGCTCTGCCGCTGCCGGGTCCAGGGCCTGACCTTCGCCGGTCACACCCTCCAGGCGGTCCACACCGAACAGGGCACCTGGTACCAACCCAAAGCGGTCATCGCCGCCCTGCCCCCCGCCGCCCTGGTGCGCCTGCTGCCGGCCTGGACGGCCCACACCCATATCACCACCCTGTCCAGCGCCCCCATCGTCTCCGTCCACCTCACCTATGCCACCCCGGCCACCCTGCCGGCTCCCCTGGTCGGCCTGCCCAACACCACCAGCCAATGGCTCCTCGACCGCAACCAGACCCGGGACAACCCCCCGCCGCCAACCGATGGGCGCTTTACCGCCGTCCTGAGCGCCGCCTACCGGGAGCGTACCTGGTCATCCACCCGCCTGATACAGGCAGTCCACCAGGACCTGAGTCGCCTGTTGCCGGCCCTGGCACCCCTGACCCCCACCCTGGCCAGGGTCATCCGGGAACAGCGGGCCACCTTCGCCGCCTGGCCCGATACCAGCCATTGCCGCCCACCCTGCCAAACCCCCTGGCACAACCTGTGGCTGGCCGGCGACTGGACCCGCACGGGCCTGCCAGCCACCCTGGAAGGGGCCGCGCAGTCCGGCCGGCAGGCGGCAGAAAAAATCCTCGATTTGTTGGCCCATGAACGATAAACTCCTCCCGTTGTCCAGGACCGACACCCTTTTCCCCTCACAATGGAACCATCCATGCGCCTATCACCTGCACACCCCGGGCCCGGGAACACCGTGATCGCCACCGGCCGGCTGCTCTGCCTGCTGTGGCTGCTGGCCGGCGGATTGGCCGGCTGCAGCACCACCTCCAAGGTGGAGGAACGCAACGTGTCGGCCGAGCAGCTCCACGCGGACGGGGTCGACGCCATCAAAAGAAAAGAGTTCAAGATGGCCATTGAACATTTTCAGGAACTGGATCGCAAACATCCCTTCTCGCCGCTGGCCGTGCGGGCCCAGGTCAACATGATCTATGCCCACTACAAAAAAGAGGAGTACGCCGACACCATCAGCATGGCCGAACGGTTTGTCCGGCTGCACCCCAGGCATGCCTACGCCTCCTACGCCTATTATATGCGCGGACTCGCTTTCTATCAGCAAATCGCCAGCGCCACCCAGGATCAAAACAATACCCGCGAGGCCCTGGCCGCCTTCCAGGAACTCGTCTCCCGGTTTCCCAAGAGCGATTATGCCTGGGAGGCGGAACAGATGGTCATTTTGTGCAAGGACCGCCTGGCGGAACAGGAGACCGTGGTGGCCCGCTACTACCTGGACCAGGAGGAGTATATCGCCGCCATCGGCCGTTTCAACCAGGTGGTGTCCAACCCCGTCTACAACACCACACCCTACGTGGAAGAGGCGCTGTTCAGCCTGGTCCTGGCCTCCAAACGGCTGGGACTGCTCCAGGAGGCCCGCAACCATGCCGCAGTGCTGGGCCACAACTTTCCGGACCGGCCTTTCTACCGCCACGCCCTGGCACTGTTGGAAAAAGATCAGGCCCCCTCCCGCTCGGAGTTGGCCAACCTGCGTCAGATCGTCAGCCAACGCAGCTTCCTGGGACGGGTTTTCCAGGGCGTCGCTCCCGGCCTGCCCACCCAGAAGGAACAATAATCCGGCGCTGTTGAACAGCTTCCTGTTCGGCGGCCGCCCGGTGCCTGATATCCTGCCGCGCAACCAGGGTGCCATCCCTGCCGCGTCCCATGCTGTCGCCGACCACGGTTGCGGACCCGGGGGGATCATCCCCCCGGCCCTGTCCGGAGACGGCACCCCGGACGGGGCCGGGAGTCGTGCCCGCCGTCGACCGCACCGGATCAAGGCTTGCCATCATGACACCCCTGTTCTGTACCACCAAACCCATCGCCATGTGGAACCGGGAGATTCAGACCGATTTTAAAAAATTGTTCCTGAATCTGGCCGAAGGGACTATCCATCTGACCACGCAAGAGTGGAAAGCGGCGGCCGGGCATGCCCTGGAAGCCCTCTCCGCCATCGAACTGGCCCACGATGATTGCGGCGCCCGGGCCTGGTTGCTGATCCATCGGGCCCTGACCGAAGCCCTCTTCCAGTTGGCCGGCGAGAACACCGCCCCCTGTCGGCAAACCATTGCCGATCCGGTCGCCTTTGTGGAGGCGCTCAATCTGGATCAGACCCTGGAGCAGCAACCCATCTGTCTGGACCACCGGTTTTTCGTGCACCCGGAACGCTGTGCACTGTTGGCCCATCTGGAACGCCCTCTGCGTCAATGGCTGGAGGCCAACGGCCACGACCCGACCAGGGCACGCTGCATCAGCCAGCGACTGCCCAGTTATTTTGTCTTCGCCCTGAACAACCAGTGGCGCAAACAACCAACCGAATATCTCTGCCTGCAGCAGACGGTGGCCACCCCATTCACCCAGGCCGCTGCCCGGGAACAGGGGTGGCACCATTATCGGGCCTGGTTGCAAAAACAGGTGGACGAACCCCTGTCGGGTGAAAGCGCCAGCCTGCGTGCCCTGCACGTACCCCTGCGCGGTTGGCAGACCGGGCCCGATGGCCAGTCGCCCGGGGTCAGGGTGGTCGATCTGCACACCGCCCTGTGGCAATGGCTGCATGATGCCCACCCCCACGATGCCGTGCGTCTGTTGTGTGGCGGACCCGGCACCGGCAAAACCGCCACAGCCAAAATGTTTGCCGCCGCCGTGGCCGGCGAGGGTATCATTCCCGTGCTGTTCATCCCGCTGCATCTGCTGCCGGAGCGGGCCGGGCTGGTCGAAGCCGTCCGGGCCTGGGTCGCCGCCGATCCGTACTGTGACAGCTACACCCCCCTGGCAGAGCTGGACGACCGGGAGCGACTCCTGCTGATCATGGACGGACTGGAAGAGTGGGCGATGCGGCACGAGTCGCTGTCCGGTGCTGCCCGGCAGTTTGTCGAGGAAATCGGGCAACTCACCACCCGCTTCAATCAACGGGAGACCCGCCTGCAAATCCTGCTCACCGAACGGACCCCCCTCTGCGCGGCTCATGCCGATCAATTCCGTCTGCCCGGCCAGGTACTTCATCTGCTCTCCTACTCCCCGGCGGCGGCCGGCGGTTGGCCGGGGGATGCCGATGCTCTGCTGCCACCCGACCAGCGACCGGCATGGTGGGCCCGCCATGGCCAGACCCGGGGCAATGCGGCCCGGCATCATCCAGCGCCCTGGCAGGTGGCAACCCTGACGGAACTTACCACCCATCCCCTGGCCAACCATTTGCTGGCCCAGGCCATGGCACAGGATCGCATCGATCCGGGCCGGGAGGAGGGGGTCAACCGGCTCTGTCAGGAGTTGGTGGCGGGTCTGTTCAAACGAACCTATGACGGCGGGCGCAATCCCGCCACCCGGGGCTGGACAGAGGAGATC
>JAMOAX010000171.1:0-5141 GCA_039908555.1 Magnetococcus sp. DMHC-8 | reverse complement strand
CATCTGCCTGCGTCATCGGGTGCCGACGCCCCCGGGTGACTACGAGGGGACCCTGCGCAGCATGGTGGATCTGGTTGCCCGGCTGGAGAATCATCCCGCCGTCACCCGACCTGGTCTGCCGGTCGGAGTGGGTATTCCGGGTGCCCTGTCCAGCCGGACCGGTCTGGTCAAGAATGCCAATTCAGTCTGTCTGATCGGTCGGGATCTGGCGGGGGATTTGGCGCGGGCCCTGGCCCGTCCGGTGCGACTGGCCAATGATGCGGACTGTTTCACCCTGTCCGAGGCCACCGATGGCGCGGCGGCGGGCCGGGCCATCGTGTTCGGCGTGATTCTGGGCACGGGGGTGGGTGGGGGCATTGCGGTGGAGGGGAGGGTGCTGCAGGGGGCCAACGCCATCACCGGGGAATGGGGTCACAATCCGCTACCCTGGCCGACCGCCGATGAATGCCGGGGGGCGCCCTGCTATTGCGGTCAGACGGGGTGCATCGAAACCTTTCTTTCCGGTCCCGGTTTGAGCCATCATCATCACCTGGCCAGTGGTCAACGGTTGACAGCGGTTGAAATCGTGGCGGCGGCGGCCCGGGGTGACCCGGTGGCGGAGCGGTCGGTGTGCCGCTACGAGGAGCGCCTGGCGCGCGCCCTGGCCAGTGTGATCAACATATTGGACCCGCAGGTGGTGGTGCTGGGCGGCGGTCTGGCCCTGGTGGAACGGTTCTACCGGACCGTCCCGGCCCTGTGGGGCGAATATGTCTTTTCCGATCAGGTGGCCACGGAACTGGTCAAGGCCCGCCATGGCGATTCCAGCGGGGTGCGCGGCGCAGCCTGGCTGTGGCCGGCATGAACGGTTGCAGGTCCAGGGGGGTGACCCTCCTGGCGGGTCCAGGGCAGCGCCCTGGGATTTTTCCGTTGCCGTTGCTGTTGATTTTAAAAAAGTTTTTTGCTACAGCACTTTCAATATGCGCCGCAGGCAAACTGGCGGATCGTGCGCAAGGATGACGGGATGAAAGGCACAATTCTGGGCAGTGGCACAGGGATACCTTCCTTGCAGCGGCAGGCCCCCGGTTATCTCTTGGAGGTGGACGGCCAGCGCTGGTTGATCGACTGCGGCAGTGGCACGCTGTTGCAACTGGAGCGGTTGCAGAAGGGGTTTTACGGGCTGGACGGGGCTTTCATCACCCATACCCATGCGGACCATATCGGTGACCTGCTGCCGCTGGTCCATGCCTTTCGCCTGCCGGGTTTGGCCCGCAGCGCACCGTTTCATCTTTACGGACCGCCCGGGTTTGTCGATTTTTTTGAGCAGCGCATCGCGCCGGTGGCGGCTGTGCCGGATCGGTTTCCGTTCCTGGTGAACGAAATACCGGCGATTCTGTCATGGGCGGGACTGACCATTCGTTCCCAGCCCACGCTGCATTCGGATCGTCTGGCCAGTGTGGCCTATCGGTTTGAAAAGGATGACCGGAGCGTTGTTTTTACCGGAGATTGTGACTATGACCCGGCCCTGATCGCCTTTGCCGCCGGGGCGGATGTATTGGTGGTGGACTGTTCCACCCTGGACGCGGAGAAGGTCAAGGGCCATCTGTCGGCGGGTTTGGTGGGTCTGGTGGCGGCCCGGGCCGGTGTGGGCCGTCTCATTCCCACCCATTTGTACCCGATTGCCGCCCCCGACAGCCAGCGGGTGGCAGAATGCCGCATTCATTTTGCCGGTCCGGTCACGCTGGCCGAGGATCTCATGGAATTTACCGTGTAGACCGGTCAGGGCAGCACCTTTTTGAAGGGCTTGATGGTCACCCGGGCGTACACCCCGGCTGCCACGTAGGGATCGGCATTGGCCCAGGCCTGGCACTCTTCAAGGGAGTCAAATTCGGCCACGACCAGGCTGCCGCTGAACGCAGTCAGCAACTCGCTGTTGTGCAGGATGGGGAAGGGACCGGCCAGCAGCAGACGCCCCTCGGCATTGAGTCGTTCCAGCCTCTGCAGATGGGCCGGGCGCACGGCAAGACGCAAGGGCAGGCTGTCGGCCACATCCTCGCCCATGATGGCAAAATACATGAGAATATCCTTTGCAGCCGCTACATGCGCACCCGCAACCGCTCGGTGGTCTTGTTGAGGCGTTCGATCAGTTTGGTGATGATTTGATCCTTGATCTTTTCCCGGATGTCAGCGCTGAGGCGTTTCATCAACTCCTGGTCCACCTGCAGGGCGACGACCGAATCATCGAAGGCCACCACGGAGGTGTTTCTGGGTTCATTGGTCAGGAAGGCCATTTCGCCAAAAAATTCCCCCTGTCCCAGATTGATGATGGTGGCTCCCTGTTTGACCACACTGACCGTGCCGGACAGGATGATAAAGAAGGAGGTATCCGTATCACCCTCCTTGATCACCTTTGCACCCGCCCGATAGGACTTGAAAGCGGTGTTGTTGCCGGCCACCCGTTTTTTTTCGTACGAGGAAAATTCCGCAAAAAATGGAATTTTTTCCAATAGTTCTACCAGTTTTTCCTGGGATTCGGTAGCGGTTTGTGACATGCTTTGTGTTCCTTCTGTTGGGAGGAAAACCGTGGCACCGTTCCCCTGGACGACTCGTTGGGTCGGTCCGTGGTCAGCCGGTGACTCATCCAGACGGGAGTGGTATAATTACCTCAAGTCGGCATACATATTCAAGCGAAACGGTGATGGGCATGGATGAAAACACACAAAAAATTTTTACGGCGATCCAGGAGAAACTGACTCTCCTGAGGGGGCATCTTTGACTACGATCAAGGCAAGAGACGCCTGGCAGAGGTAACGGCGCTGAGCGAGGATGCGGTCTTGTGGACCAGGCCGGTCGAAGCCAAGCGCCTGATGCGGGAAAAGCGCGAACTGGAAAAGACCATCGGCGAATGGGAGACCCTGGAGCGCGAGTTGCACGACAGCCGCGAGCTGTACCAGATGGCGGAGGAGGAGGGGGACACGGTGCTGCTTGAGGAGATCACCCGGCAGGCCGGCACCCTGTTGCAGCGGGTGGATGCCCTGGAACTGCAGCGCATGCTGTCCGGTGAGTTGGACATCAGCAATGCCTTTCTGGAGATCCATCCCGGCGCGGGGGGCACGGAGTCCCAGGACTGGGCGGAAATGTTGTTGCGCATGTATCTGCGTTGGTGTGATGCCCATGGCTACCGGGCGGAGATCAGCGATTACCAGCCGGGTGACGAGGCAGGTTGCAAATCGGTCAGCGTGCGCATCGAGGGGGAGTTTGCCTATGGCTACCTGAAGACCGAGGGCGGGGTGCATCGCCTGGTGCGCATCAGCCCGTTTGATGCGGCGGCCCGTCGGCATACCTCTTTTTCCTCAGTCTACGTCTACCCGGAGGTGGATGAGACCATCCAGGTGGACATCGAGGAGAAGGATCTGCGCATCGACACTTTCCGGGCCTCCGGGGCCGGGGGGCAGCATGTCAACAAGACCAGTTCTGCCGTGCGCATCACCCATTTTCCCACGGGTATTGTCGTGCAATGTCAAAATGGCCGTTCGCAGCATCGCAACAAGGACGAGGCGATGCAAATGCTCAAGTCCCGGCTTTATCAACTGGAGATGGACAAACGGGCCGAGGAGAGCCAGGCGGTCAACGACGCCAAGTCCGACATAGGCTGGGGACACCAGATTCGTTCGTATGTGCTGCATCCCTATCGCATGGTCAAGGATTTGCGCACGGGGGTGGAGAAGGGCAACGCCGATGCCGTGCTGGATGGCGATCTGGACGATTTTCTCCGGGCCGCATTGGCCCGGCGGTTGGGGTGACGGGTGAGTGACCGGGGTTTTGCTGCCTTGTCCACCGGTTGGGGCGGATGGTGGTCGGTCGGGTGGTCAATGGTCAACGGAGCGGAGTGACGGATATGTCGTTTTTTGCACGTCTGCGGGAGGGGTTGAGCAAAACCCGCAAGGCATTCACCAGCCAGTTGGATGCCCTGCTGATCGGCAAGAAGGTGGATGCCGAGTTGATGGAGGAGTTGGAGTCGTTGTTGATCACCTCCGATTTCGGCCTGGAGGCGACGGAACGCATCCTGACCGAGGCCCGGGGGCGGTGCCAGCACGCCAGCCGCGATGACGCGACCTTTTTTCGGGAAATCCTGAAGGATGTGATCTGGGAACGGTTGAATGCGGCCCGGCAACCCTGGCAGCTCTCCCCGCACCCTCCCCATGTCATCCTGGTGGTGGGGGTGAACGGTGTGGGAAAAACCACCACCATTGGCAAGCTGGCTGCCCACTTTCAGGGTGAGGGCAACCGGGTGATCCTGGCGGCCGGTGACACCTTTCGGGCGGCGGCGGTGTCGCAGTTGGAAAAATGGGGGGAACGGGCCCACTGCCCGGTGATCGCCCAGGGGCAGAATGCCGATTCCGCTTCGGTCGTCTACGATGCCTATTCCGCGGCGACGGCCCGCAACATGAACATCGTCCTGGCAGATACCGCCGGTCGTCTGCATACCAAGGTCAATCTCATGGAGGAGTTGAAAAAGATCAAACGGGTGCTGGGCCGACAAAACAGCCACGCCCCGCAGGACGTGTGGCTGGTCCTGGATGCCACCACCGGTCAGAATGCCATCCAGCAGGTACGCCAGTTTCACGAGACCGTGGGATTGACCGGGCTGGTGATCACCAAACTGGACGGCACCGCCAAGGGCGGGGTCGTGGTCGGCATCAGCGAACAGTTCCACGTGCCGATCCGCTTTATCGGCGTGGGTGAGGGGATCAACGACCTGAAACCGTTTGAACCTGACCTGTTCATCAATGCCCTGTTTGTCCCATAAACCTTGATGTCCGTGCCCATCAGACGGGCCCGGATTGCTGCGGGGAAGTGTGCCTTGTTGATCTGTTCGAGAGTGTCCATCGGTTGGCTGATGGGTCTGCTGTTCTGGCTGCCCCTGGGGGCCGGCGCTGCGGAAGAGGATGTGGCGCAACGGGCTGCCGAGCTGTTCGAGATCCTGGACAGCGGCAAAAACATTGACCCTGTCCTGGACCGCACCCGCTGGCCCCGGCATGACCTGCTCGTCTCCTATCTGGAGTGGGAACTGCTGTTCCATCCGCGTTACAAGGCGACGACAGAGCGGCTTCTCGATTTTTTGAACAGATGGCCCGACCATGCCCAGGCGGAACGGGTGCAGG
>JAMOAX010000028.1:0-24283 GCA_039908555.1 Magnetococcus sp. DMHC-8 | reverse complement strand
GCAGCAGATGTGTAGCCAGTTCGAGCAGTTGCAGCACTCCATGGTGGCCATCATGACGGTCGCCCAGAGGGAGACCGACAAGTATGGCATACTGGACCCGGCCCCTCAGGAGGATACGGCAGGGCAGTTGGTCCGGGCCCAGGGTCTGGTGGAAAAACCGACGCCCCAGTATGCCCCTTCCCGCCTGGCCATCATTGGCCGTTACATTCTGAGACCGGAAATTTTTGACCTGCTGGGCCAGAAGAGGGCGGGCGCGGGCGGTGAGGTGCAGTTGACCGATGCCATGGCGCTCCTGATGCAGCAGCATCCCATCTATGGTTTTCGTTTTCAGGGAACCCGTTTTGATTGCGGTGACAAGGTGGGTTTCCAGATGGCCAACCTGGCCCTGGCCCTGGAACAGCACGAGATGCGGGAACGCCTGCTGCCCTTCCTCAACGAACAGTTGCATCACTGGGCCGGGCATACTGCCATCTGAACCGCACCCATGTTGGGATACGTCGTGATTGCGGGTCCAGGGGGGTCACCCCCCTGGCGGGTCCAGGGCAGCGCCCTGGGATTTTGCTGTGGCTGTTGCTGTTGATTTTAAAAGAAAGCCGCAGCCGGTTTTTGCTGCGGCCTTTGCAGCATGCGCCGCAGGCAAACTGGCGATGTTTGCTGCGGCCTTTGCAGCACGCGCCGCAGGCAGGCTGGCGATGCTGGCGTGGCTTGTCCCTGTCAAATCAGCTTTGTCGCCCCACTGGCACCCTTTTAAAGAGCGGCCTGACATGCGTATTACCATCATCGGTTCTGGATATGTCGGGTTGGTATCCGGTGCCTGTTTTTCCGAATTCGGCGTTGATGTCACCTGTGTGGACAATGATGCCGCCAAGGTCGCCCGTTTGCAACGGGGTGAAATTCCCATCTTTGAGCCGGGTTTGCAGTTGCTGGTCGAGCGCAACAGCGTTGCCGGGCGCCTGCACTTTACCACCGATCTGGGGGAACCGGTGCGGTCGAGCGAGGTGGTCTTCATTGCGGTCGGGACGCCGGAGCGGCGGGGTGACGGGGCGGCCGATCTCCAGTATGTCTACGAAGCGGCCCGTCAGGTGGCGGTCCACATCAAGCGTTTTACCGTGGTGGTCACCAAATCCACTGTACCGGTCGGGACCAGCACCCGGGTGGCCGAGATTATTCGGGAGACCAATCCGGAGGCCGATTTTGCCGTGGCCTCCAATCCGGAATTTTTGCGCGAGGGGTCGGCCATTGAGGATTTCATGCGGCCCGACCGGGTGGTGATCGGGGTGGAGGATGCCCGGGCGGAGACCCTGCTGCGTTCTGTCTATCGACCCCTTTACTTGATCGAAACCCCCATCCTGGTGACCAACATTGTCACGGCAGAGTTGACCAAGTATGCCGCCAACGCCTTTCTGGCCACCAAGATTATGTTTATCAATCAAATTGCCAATCTGTGCGATGCGGTCGGTGCGGATGTGCATGATGTGGCCAAGGGGATGGGGTTGGACCGGCGGATCGGGGGCAAGTTTTTGCATCCCGGTCCCGGGTATGGTGGTTCCTGTTTTCCAAAGGATACCCTGGCGTTGACCCGCACGGCCGCCCGGCACAATGCGCCGGTCACCATCGTGGAGGCGGTCATCGCGGCCAACGAGGCGCAAAAGCAGCGCATGATCGACAAGATCCTGCAGGTCATGGGGGGGAGTGTCCAGGATGTCACCGTGGCGGTGCTGGGGTTGACCTTCAAGCCCAATACCGATGACATGCGTGATGCCCCGGCGTTGACCATTCTGCCGGCGTTGCTCAGGCTGGGTGCACGCTTGCAGGTGTTTGATCCCGAGGGGATGCCGGCGGCCCGCCGGCACCTGCCTGAACTGGACTATCGCACCGATGCCTACGACGCCTGTCGGGGTGCGGAGGTGGTCGTCATTCTGACGGAGTGGAATCAATTTCGCAACCTGGATCTGGCGCGGCTCAAGGCCGGCATGCGTCCGGGTGAGGATGGCCGGTATCGGTTTTGCGATTTGCGCAATGTTTATGTCCCGGAGGCCATGCGGCAGGCCGGTTTTCACTACACAGGAGTGGGACGTGGATAATTTTTCCCATATTTTCAGAGAATATGACATTCGCGGTCTGGCCGGGCAGGAGTTGAGCGAATCCCTGGTGGCCGAGCTGGGCACTGTGTTTGCCGTCCATGCCCGGGAGCAGAGTGCCAAGGCGGGCCCGCTGGTGGTGGTGGGGCGTGACGGTCGCCACTCTTCGCCGGCGCTGGCGCAGGCGCTGATCAATGGCCTGGCGCGGGGCGGGGCCGAGGTGATCGATTGCGGCCTGGTGCCCACACCGGCCCTCTATTTTGCCAATCACCATTTTGCTGCCGATGCCGCCGTCATGGTGACCGGCAGTCACAATCCGGCGGAGTACAACGGGTTGAAGATGGTCCGGGACAACCGTTCGGTATACGGGGCCGAGATTCAGGTCCTGCGGCAGCGGTTGGCGGCGGGGGTGGCACCGGCGGCCACGGCGGGGGAGGTGCGGTCCGGCAGGGTGCTGGAGCGTTATCTGCAGCGCATTCTGACTGATTTCAAGCCGGGTCGTTCCATTCAGGTGGTGCTGGATTGTGGCAATGGGGTGACGGGGGTGGTGGCGCCGGAGCTGCTGGTGCGCCTGCCCGGGGTGGCGGGGGAGGTGTTGTTTGCCGAGGTGGATGGCCGTTTTCCCAATCATCATCCCGATCCCACCATTCCGGCCAATCTGATGAGCCTGTGGCACCACATGCAGGAGACCGATGCGGAGCTGGGCATTGCCTTTGATGGGGACGGGGACCGGATCGGCGCCCTGGACGAAACCGGGCGGGTGGTATGGGGTGATCGGCTGATGATCCTGTTTGCCCGGGATGTTTTGCGGCAGCAACCCGGCGCCACCGTGATTGGTGATGTCAAGTGTTCCCAGTTGCTGTTTGATGCCGTGGCCGGGGCGGGTGGGGCGCCGCTGATGTGGAAGACGGGGCACTCCCTGGTGAAGGCCAAGATGCGGGAGACGGGGGCGCCGCTGGCGGGGGAGATGAGCGGTCATCTCTTTTTTGCGGACCGTTACCTGGGATATGACGATGCCCTGTATGCGGCCATGCGTCTGATCGAGCTGGTGGCCAGTGGGCCGGAGACCCTGTCGCAGCGGTTGCAGGATTTGCCGGAGAGTTTTGCCACCCCGGAGTTGCGGTTGGCGTGTCCCGATGATCGCAAGTTCCAGGTGATGGAGCGGGTGCTGAGGGAGCAGGAGGCGCGGGGGGTGGCCTTTTCGGCGGTGGATGGCATTCGGGTGCGCACGGCGCATGGCTGGTGGCTGTTGCGGGTTTCCAACACCCAGCCGGCCCTGGTGGCCCGTGTGGAGGCCGACAGTCGCGCCCATCTGGCGGCATTGGCCGACGAGCTGGCGGCGGTGCTGCGCCAGGAGGGCATCGCCATGCCGGCCTGGCAGGAGGCCTGAATGCGCCCAGGCCCGGCGATCATCCACCAAAAAACGTTTGCGGGTCCGGGGCAGCGCCCTGGTATGGCATCCTTGATCACCGTTTTCGGCCAGGCGATTTCGCCAGTCTGCCTGCGGCGCATGCTGAAACGGCCGCAGCAAAAACCGGCTGCGGCTCCTTTTGAAAATCAACAGCAACGGCAAAGTCCCAGGGCGCTGCCCTGGACCCGCCAGGGGGGTGACCCCCCTGGACCCGCAATCCTGGTGGATGGACAAAACACGGATCGGATCCTCCCGGCGTGTGGTATCGGTGCGGACTGCCGCCGTGCAGCGGTTGGCGGATGAGCGACCTGCTGCGGGTGAATCTGGCGGGCATCCCCATGGCCACTCCGGTGGTCCTGCTCTCCGGTTGTGCCGGTTTTGGCGAGGAGCTGGCCGGGCTGGAGGGGTTTGATTGGGGCGCCGTGGGGGCCATCTGTCTCAAGGGGACGACCCTGGAGCCGCGGCAGGGCAATGCGCCGCCCCGACTGGCCGAGACGGCCTGCGGTCTGCTCAACGCCATTGGCCTGCAAAATCCCGGGGTCCGGGTGGTGGTCGAGCAGATTCTGCCCCGCATCCGCCATTTGCCCACCCGGTTGATTGCCAACATTGCCGGCTCCACGGTGGAGGAGTATGCCGAGGTGGCCCGTCGGTTTGATGACAGTCCGGTGGATGGCATCGAGGTCAACATTTCCTGTCCCAACGTCAAGGAGGGGGGGGCGGCCTTTGGTGCGGAGGCGGCCAGTGCGGCCCGGGTGGTCGCTGCCGTGCGTCGGGCCACGGGCAAGCCGATCATTACCAAGCTTTCTCCCAACGTGACCGATCTGCGTCCCATTGCGGCGGCTGTCATCGAGGCGGGTACGAACGCCTTTTCTGCCATCAACACCCTGATGGGCATGGCGGTGGATATCCACACCCGGCGTCCTGTGCTGGGCAACCGCCAGGGGGGATTGTCCGGACCGGCCATCAAACCGGTGGCGCTGCTCAAGGTCTGGCAACTGCATCAGGTGGCCGCGCCCCACGCCATTCCCATCATCGGTCAGGGTGGCATCGTGTCGCCGGCCGATGCCATCGAATTTTTGCTGGTGGGCGCCAGTGCGGTCGGGATTGGCACCGCCCTGTTTCGTGAGCCCATGCTGGGTACGCGGATGGCGGCCGGGATTGCCCGTTATCTGGCAGAGCACAACATGGATGGTGTTGCGGCATTGACTGGCGCGCTGCGCAGCGCATAGACTGCCCTGCCATCACGACCCTTTTGACCTTACAGACATTTGATCCGGGAGTGGCCGAATATGATGCAGCGCTTTTTTTACAGTATGTTGTCCCTGTTGATGCTGTTTGTCTCTTTATCTGCTCACGCCGACGGCCAGGCGGCCGGGCGCCCACGCTTGCCAACTGGAGGAAAGACCATGGTGGTGCTGACGACTTCCCTGGGTGACATCACCATTGAACTGGATGCAGACAAGGCTCCTGTCACCGTCAAAAATTTTCTGGATTATGTGGATGCCCAGTTTTATGACGGCACCATTTTTCACCGGGTGATTCCGGGTTTCATGGTGCAGGGGGGTGGTTTTACCCCGGACATGCAGCAGAAGTCGACCCGTCCTCCCATTCGCAACGAGGCGGACAACGGTTTGAAAAACGTGCGCGGCAGCATTGTCATGGCCCGCACATCGGTCAAGGACAGTGCCACGGCCCAGTTTTTCATCAATCTGGTTGACAACGGTTTTCTGGACCATGGCAGCCGGGATTTCGGTTATGCCGTTTTCGGCCGGGTGGTGCAGGGCATGGAGGTGGTGGACCGTATTGCGACCGTCAAGACCGGCAGAGCCGATCTGCCGGTGGAGCCGATCATCATGCAGACTGTCCGCCGCGTGGCCTCTGACCAGCCGGCTGCGGGCGGTGCAACGCCGCCATGATTACCACTCCGTACAGGACGTTTTGTGTGGTTCGCATCCACCATGCCGACTCATTGAAAACCGCCCTGGCGGAGCGGGACTGGGCACCGCTGTTGACACAATTTTTTGCCGTCGTCCGGGAGGTGGTGCAGCGGCGACAAGGGGAGCTGGTGCGTTCCCTGGGGGATGGTCTGCTGGCCACCTTTGCACAACCGGTGGAGGCCGTGCAGGCGGCCATCGATATACAGGAGGCGGTGCAGGACCGTCTGCCCTATGGGGAGACGGGTGTGGCCTGCAAACTGGGCATTGCCAGCGGTCCGTATGTCTGGTTGTCGGTGGCCGAGGGGATATGCGACTATGTGAGTGTGGCGGTGGATATTGCCCAGCATTTGTGTGATCGGGCCCATGGTCATGCCATCCTGCTGCACCATGCGCCCATGCAGGCCCACGAGCTGTTGGCGATCCAATCCCGGGCGGGCGTGCGGCAGCAGCGCCCGCCGGAGGCCTATTTTGCCGAGCAGCCTCCCTGCCTGTTGCCGGGCGGCAAATATCCCGTGCACTGTTATGCCATATTCTGGCAGGCGGCTCCTGTCCACTATCTGACCACCCACCCCATGAGCGAGTGCCGCCTGAACCAGGAGGACTCTTTCGCTGCGGAGACCGTGCACTTTGGCAAGGTGACGGCCTTCAAGAAGGAGCGGGGCTTTGGCTTCATCCAGTACCATGCCGACGGACATGAATACCGGGAGATTTATTTTCATATGAGTTATGTTGTTGGCCAGGCGGCTGTTCAGGAAAATGATCATGTCCAGTTTGTGATCAAGCCTGGCAAGGAGGGACGGCCCCAGGCCTGTTCGGTGCTGGTGATGGGTGGCCGTCTGATTGGCCAGGTGGATGCCCTGGAGGCCGATGGTTCCGGTTATATTTCCATCCGCAATCAGGCTGCCGAGGTGATTCGTTTTTTTGTTTTGTCGCACATCAGTCGGGATCTGGCCTTGCGGGTCAGCGATGTCGTGGAGTTTGTGGTGGGATCGGGTTCGGAGACCGAGGGTTTGATTGCCACCGAGATTACATTGCAGCAGGGGGACCGGCTTGCCCAGCCGGGTGAGGCGGGGGACAATCTGCTGTTGGGTTCGACCGAGCAGGCCATTGTGACCGTTTATTTTGTCGACAAGGGGTATGGATTTGCCAAATGTCGGCGCAATAATATTTATGTCCATGTTTCCGAACTGACCGACCCGGAGCAGGCGCCTGTACCGGGTGACCTGATTGAATTCGAGGTGACGCCCGGACGGGATTCCACCTACCGTGCCAACAATATTCGCTTTGTTCGGAAGCGGGATGCGGTGTGACATCCGGTCCGTTGCCGGGCTTGCCTGGTCGGAGGATGGGGGGCATCTGGGATTGCGGGTCCAGGGGGGTCACCCCCCTGGCGGGTCCAGGGCAGAGCCCTGGGATTTTGCCGTTGTCTTTGTCTTTGATTTTCAAGGAAAGCCGAAGCCGGTTTTGCTTCGGCGTCCTCAGCATGCGCCGCAGGCAAGCCGGCGGATACACATGGAAGTCACGCACTCTCCAACTCCTCCATCCGCCCACCACCATCCAGATGCTTCAATACCCAGTTTGGCCGACGTCCCCGACCGGTCCAGGTCTGGTGAGGGTTGTCGGGATTTTGGTACCTGGGCAGTCTGCCACTGCTGTGGTCGTTGTGCGGCTGTTCGTCGGCGCGTTGATCCGCCACAAAGGCCTCAATGGACTCGAACCCGGCCGCCTGCGCCAGCGACAGCATATCGAAGGCGATCAATTTCAGCAACTTGCTGTCCTGCATGTTTGTCACCTTTATTTCGTTCGTGCCGACCAGTAAATCCTCTGTGATGGCTTTTTTGGATTCAATCAAGGCGTCAATCTTGTCCTCGAGTGTGCCCTGGCAAACAAATTTATGCACCAGAACATTTCTCTTTTGTCCGATGCGAAAATCGCGGTCGGTGGCCATTGAACTCTTTGAATGTGTCGTGGCCTGGGTCTGTTTGGCCTTGGGATTCTTGATGGCCTGTGCCTCATCGAGAATGACCATGTGCCACGGTGTTTCCGCCAGAACGGGCAAGGCGCAGGAGGGTGTGGCCGTGCGGCGCCATGGTCTATGCGTGGCTGAACGGCAACCGGGGCAGATTGCGCAAGGTGGCTACGTAGCGTGCCAGATCAAAGATCTCGTGATGAAAGCGGATCATGAAGGACTCGTTCTCAACCGCCAAACCGATGAGCTGCCGTGCGTCCCGGTCGCTGTATCCCTGGGAGAGCAGGCGGTCATACGTTTCTCTGGCCTCTGGTGGTTGACTCTTCTGCAGCTGGTAATCCACCGAATCCAGCAGTGCCTGGCTGGATATGAGATGTTTGTCTTTATCGTTGTTATCCATGTGGTTTTCCTCAGAACGGCCAATTTGATACGTAATTCTGCAATGGGTTGCGTGGTGACAAAGGTGGCATTCCGGCCCTCAAGGGTGGGAAGGATGACAAGCTTGCCGGCGGGTGTCAACGGCTCTCTTTTGGTCCCGGCAGGGGGTGGATTTCTAAACCATGGCGCTCAAACGGAAACAGTGAACAGAAAAAAAATGGCCCACCCTTGACAGAGATGCCGAGGGGTGGAAGTCTGGCGCTGACGACCGGTTTGGCAAGGCCGGCGCCGGTATTTTTGTGGACCTTGTGGCAGCGGGCATGGGTGTGGTCATGGTATTGACTCGGTTGCGCATCCAGGATTTTCGCAACATGGCCCAGGCCGACCTGGAGTGGGTGGATGGGCTGAATCTGGTGGTGGGCGCCAATGGTCAGGGCAAGACCAACCTGCTGGAGGCCATCGGGCTGCTGGCCAGTGGTCGCTCTTTTCGGCGTGCCCCGGCTGCCGTCCTGCGCCGCCATGGCCGGGAGGGATTTTATCTCCATGCGGAGGTGGGCAGCGGCGGGCTGCTGCATCGACTGGAATTCACAACCCTGGGTGTGCAACAATCTGTTCGTCTCAACGGCAAGGGGGTGGCCTCCACCTCGGCCATGGGGGAGGTGTTGGCGGCGGTTGTGCTGACCCCGGATGCTCCGGCCCTCATCCGGGGGGCGCCGGAAGATCGGCGGAGCCATCTGGACTGGATTCTCTTTTGCCACGAACGCGGCCATGCCGGGGTGGTCCGGGATTATCAGGCCGCCCTGCGGGCCCGCAACCACCTGCTGCGCACCCAGTGCCAGGATGACCGGCAGTTTGCCGCCTGGGAAGAGCGGTTGGCCGTGCTGGGGGCGGCCATGACCGCACAACGGCAGCAGATGCTGCGGCGCCTGGGCGAACGGTTGCTGCCCTTTCTGGAGGCCCTGGACCTGGACCCGGGGGAGTACCAGTGGCGGATGCAGATCCGGATGGACCACGGGACAGCGGCGATGGACGAGGCGACGACCACCCTGGCAACCGGTTACCGGACGGCCCTGGCGCGCAGCCGGCAGACCGACCAACGGGCGGGTTGCACCAGCGTGGGCCCCCATCGGGACGATCCCCTGTTTGTGCAGAACGGACGTCTGTTGGCCCGTTTTGGTTCCCGTGGCCAGCAAAAACGGTTCTTGCTGGCGCTCAAGCTGGCCGAGGCCGATCTGTTGCGGGAGCGGTTGGGCGAGCCCCCGCTGCTGCTGCTGGA
Organism: Magnetococcus sp. DMHC-8; assembly: GCA_039908555.1. Lineage (GTDB taxonomy): Bacteria > Pseudomonadota > Magnetococcia > Magnetococcales > Magnetaquicoccaceae > Magnetaquicoccus. The sequence continues at coordinate 15,231 of JAMOAX010000028.1, read as the reverse complement.
CGATCCCGCCGCCGAACTGGACCGGGAGGGGCTGGCCCGGTTGATGCGGTTGCTGGCGGTGGGCACCCGGCAACTGTTTATCGCCACCTGTACAACGGACGGGCTGGAGTGGCCCTCGTCCCGACCGGTCCGACGGTTCGCCGTCACGGCTGGCACCTGGCATGTGGCATAATGGAACAACCTGCGAGACGGGGAGGGTGAACGCATGACACCGGATGCGTTGTGTCAACAGATCGGGCACTGGTTTCAGGCCCACAAAAACGAGGAACCCTTCGCCTTTGGCGAAGTCCACCTGCTGACCGGTGAACCGGGGGCGGACATCTGGCTGATCATCGGCAAAATTCCCCGGGAGACTGCCGACCGGCGCGCCCTGGCCAAACAGTGGGAGAACACCCTGTATGACCACCCGGTGACCTGGATCTGGCAAAAACTGGCCGACGGAGAGGCGGACGGATGGCTGCGCCACATTTACGAGCACCGGTTTGCCGACCAGAAACGGCAAATGCTGGAAGCCATGCTGGCGTTGGCCCGGTTGATCGAGGGCAACGGCTATGAAATCGACTGGGAGGCGGAAGAGGAGGGGGTGTTCCTGACGGAGATTCCCATCCGTCGGACCGCAGAACCGGACAACTACGAAACAGAGCGCTGGCAGGAATTGCTGGCGGAATGGGTCTGAGATGCTCTATAGTCGGAAGGCGGGGTGGTCTGTTCATTCAACCAGAGGGAATCTGCCATGAAAGACGAAGCGCAATCCGACCCGCCATCCACCCGGTCGGCCGGCGATTGCCAGACAACGGAGTACACGGCGGGCACGCCGCAACCGGTGCCGGACGTTCCTCCGGCCTGCCGACACCTGCACCGTCTCAACCAGGTGCTGCGGGACATGGTGCAGGTGGTGATGGACTATCGGGATCTCAGCGAAGTGGCCCAGCGGGTGCTGGCGCTGCTCCAGCCGCTGTTGCCGGTGGACGGCCTGGAATTTTACACCCTGATGGAGACGGGCAAGCCGCTGCACATGGCGCCGGAAAACGGTTTTCGTGGTGTGCATGCCCTGCCGCCGGAACCCTGCCAGACCCTGTTGGGGTTGTACCACCACCAGTGGCAGGCACAGTACGGGGAGCAGGCCCCGCTGCGCATCCGGTGTACTGCGGCCCACCCGGAGGAGATGGCGGTGCCGGGGCTGGTGTTGCCGCTGTTCGCGGCGCCCACTGGCCAGGTGCGTTCCCTGGTGGTGCTGCGCCTGCTGGCCGAGGTGACACCGGACCGGGAGTTGGCCCATCTCCTGAGTCAGGTCAGTCTGCCCCTGGGGCTGGCGATGGAACGGGAATCCCTCTTTCGGGCGCTGGATGCAGAACGGCAGCAGGCCTACGAACGTTCCATCCGGGATGCCCTGACCGGGTTGTACACCCGGCACTACATGCAGGAGGCCCTGGTCCGCCTGTGCCAGATTCACAACCGGGACCCCAACGCCACCATTGCGGTGGCCGTGTTTGACATGGACCGTTTCAAACGGGTCAACGACCAGCATGGGCATGCCATGGGGGACATGGTGTTGCGCAAGGTGGCACGCATCCTGATGGACAGCAGTCGCAGTGTGGATCTGCCGGTCCGCCTGGGGGGCGAGGAGTTCATGCTGTTCGTCATCGGTGCCCCGCGGGATGTGGCGGTGAACATTACCGAACGCATTCGCCGGCGGGTGGCGCAACTGGTCTTTGATGCGCCGATGCACGAATGTACGGTGACCATCAGCGGCGGCATGGCCAGCCGCGCCGTGCAGGAACCGATAGAACGGGCGATGGAACGGGCCGATCTGGCCCTGTATCAGGCCAAGAAGGCCGGTTGCAACCGGGTGGTTGTCGGTGCCTGATGCCGGTGCGGTCAGAGGCTTTGATCAGTCGTTTCGTCCATATCTCTGCCTCTCACTCCCGAAACACCATACGGAAATTGCGGGTCCAGTGGGGTCACCCCCCTGGCGGGTCCAGGGCAGCGCCCTGGGATTTTGCCGTTGATTTTAAAAAGCAGCCGCAGCCGGTTTTTGCTGCGGCTTTTTCAGCATGCGCCGCAGGCAGTCAGTCAGGCTGGCGTGGACAACTCGCCGGACGGAACGATGATCAAGGCCCGGTCAGACGACCCAGCCGTTGTCACGCAGGATCTGGAGGGCTTCGGCGGTGGCCGGTTTTTCCAGCATGGCCTGGGCCACCTCCTGCGCCGGGGAGGTCTGATCACTCTCTTGCCGACCGAACAGGATCGCCATGAAGGTGCCCAGCAGCCCCATCTTGACCTGTACCTGCTCATCCGACAGCAGGGCAGCCGGGTGTGACACGGCCATCTGACCGGCCTGCAGGGCGCGGGCGGTTCGGGAAATATCCACCACATCCTGCCGGTCGGCTGCGGCGGTCAGTCCGTCGGTGTCGATGGCCGCACTGCGCGGTTCCTGGGCCGACGCGGTGGGTGTGAGGCGGGTTATCATCATCTGTCGCTCTCCTGTCTGCTGCAGTCGTCCTTGTGGAGTCGCCGCTGCGGGGCTACTATTGGGACAATCAACCTGATTTGATGGGCCGAGACGTGTGCGGGGCCCGGGAGAATCATCCCCCCTGGCTGGTCTCTTTATCGGTCGTCTTGTCCGGAAACTGAAACCCTCATTTGTCCCGCGGATTGCCATGTCACCCACCCTGTTCCGTCGCCTGGTCGCCGCGCTCAGCGTCAACGAGCATATTGTGTTGTCGGTGGTGGCGGTGTTCATCGGCCTGTTGGTTGGCTATGGAGCCATTCTGTTCCGGGGATTGATCGGTCTGTTTCAGACCCTGTTCATGGGCAACGGCCATGAGGGGGTGGTGGCGATCATCTCAGCCCTGCCCGGATGGCGGGTGCTCCTGATGCCGATGGCCGGCGGGCTGATCGTCGGGTTGCTGGTCCACTTTTTTCTGGGTCATGCCAAAAACCAGGGGGTGCCGGAGGTGATGGCGGCGGTGGCGCTGCACAACGGCAAGTTGAGCCTGCGGGACGGCTGGATCAAAATGCTGGCCAGCGCCCTTTCCATTGGCTGCGGGGCATCGGTTGGCCGGGAGGGGCCGGTGATTCACCTGGGGGCCACCCTGGCCTCGGCGGTGGGCCGCAAGCTGGCCATGTCCGCCCGCCACATGCGTACCATGGTGGGTTGCGGCGCGGCGGCGGGCATCGCCGCCTCCTTCAACGCGCCCATTGCCGGGGTCATGTTTGCGCTGGAGGTGATTCTGGCCGATTACGGGCTCGCCACCTTTTCCCCGATTGTGCTGTCGTCGGTCATTGCCACCGTGGTGGCCCGGATGCATCTGGGGGATTATCCCGCCTTCATCGTGCCCCACTATACCCTGGTATCGGCCTGGGAAATTCCCGCCTATGTGGGGCTGGGGCTGCTGTGCGGGTTGGCCGGCATTCTCTTCATGTCCATCCTGTTCCGGACCGAAGACTGGATGGTCCGACTGCCCATTCCCCGTTATCTGAAACCCGTGCTGGGGGGGCTGGGGGTGGGCCTCATCGCCCTCTGGATGCCCCAGGTGATGGGGGTCGGCTATGACACCATGAATCTGGCCCTCCTGGAAGAGTTGGGGGGATGGCTGCTGTTTACCCTGCTGTTTGCCAAGATTGTCGCCACCGCCATCGCCCTGGGCAGCGGTTTCGTGGGGGGCGAGTTTACCCCTGTCCTGTTTCTGGGGGCGATGCTGGGTGGCAGTTTTGGCACCTTCGTGCATGCCTGGATGCCGGAACTGGCCGCCAGCGCGGGGGCCTACACCCTGGTGGGCATGGGGGCCATGGTGGCCGCCGTGCTGGGCGCACCGCTGGCCTCCATCCTGATCCTGTTTGAGCTGACCAACGATTACCGGATCATGCTGGCGCTCATGGTCTCTTCCATCATCGCTTCCCTGCTCGTCAGTCAGGTCTACCGGGATTCGGTCTACACCCGGGTGTTGCGGCGCAAGGAGATCAACCTCTGGTCGGGACGGGAGGCGGGCCTGTTGAACCAGATCCCGGTCGCGGCCGTCATGCAGCGGGACAACGAACGGTTGGTGGATACCATGACCATTCGCCAGGTGCGGGCGCAAATCAGCAAATCCCGGGAGGAGAGCTATCTGGTGGTGGACGCGGAGGGCAGGCTCAAGGGGATCGTCTCGTTCCAGGATATCCGGGGGGTCATCTGCGAGGAGGGATTGGAGGATCTGGTACTGGTGCGGGATATTACCGTGCGTCCGGAGGTGACCGTGACCGATGAGGACAATCTGTACAACACCTTTCGCCGCATGGGGGCCGGCAATCTGGAGCAATTGCCGGTGGTCTCCGCCCGGCACCCGGATCAGGCCGTCGGCATGATCAGTGACCATGATATCGTGCGGGCCTACAACAAGGCGCTGGTGGAGCGGGAGACGGGCAATCTCTGACTGGATGGCGGGAGCGGGCATGGATGAAGAGCAACTGTTGGCCGATTTGAATCCACCACAGCGGGCCGCCGTGGTGGCGCAGCGGGGGGCCGTCATGGTACTGGCGGGGGCGGGCTCGGGGAAGACCCGGGTGCTCACCCGGCGTCTGGCCCACCTGCTGCAGACGGGGGAGGTCTCCCCCGAGCGGGTGCTGGCCGTCACCTTTACCAACAAGGCAGCCCGGGAGATGCGCGACCGGGTGGCGGAACTGTTGCAGTTGGAGGCTCCTGCCATCCAGCGACTGTGGATCGGCACTTTTCATGGCATGGGGGCGCGCATGTTGCGCCAGTATGCCGGTTACCTTCACTATGAAGCCGATTTTTTGATTCTGGACAGCGACGAGCAGTTGCAAATCGTCAAAAAAGTGGTTTTGCACCGGGGTGTCGAACATCTTTACTGGACCCCCAAGCGACTGGTCGGCACCTTTTCCCGTTGGAAGGATGACGGTCTGGGGCCGGAGGATATCGGCCCGGAGCAGGTCCACAAAGCGGCCGACCGGGCGTTGCTGGTGGAGCTGTTTGTCGACTATCAGGCGGCACTGCGCCGTCTCAATGCCATGGATTTTGGGGATCTGTTGGCCAACTGTCTGCTGTTGTGGCGGGAACATCCCGAGGTGCTGGACGGCTATCGCCACCGTTTCATGCATATTCTGGTGGACGAATACCAGGACACCAACAAGGTGCAGTATGAATGGATCAAGCTGCTGGCCAGTGCGCATGGCAATGTGTGTGTGGTGGGGGACGATGATCAATCCATCTACAGTTGGCGGGGGGCGCGTCTGGACAATATTTTGCGCTTCAAGGAGGATTTTCCCGATGTGCAGTTGATCCGGCTGGAGCAAAACTACCGCTCCACGGCCAACATTTTGCGGGCGGCCAGCCATCTGATCGACCACAATGTGGACCGCATGGGCAAGACCCTCTGGACCCAGGGGGAGGCGGGTGCCATGGTGCAGCGGTTTCTGGCCGAGGACGGGGCGGACGAGGCCCGGTTTGTGGCGGCGGAGATTGACCGGTTGTGTGTGGACCGGCGCTATGCCCGGGTGGCGGTGCTGGTCCGCACGGCCTACCAGACCCGTGCCCTGGAGGAGGCCATGCATCGTCAGGCCATTCCCTACCAGATTGTGGGGGGCTTGCGGTTCATGGACCGGGCGGAAATTCGGGATGCCGTGGCCTATTTGCGGCTGGTCTACATTTCCCGGGATGATCTGGCCTTTGCGCGGGTGGTCAACGTGCCCAGTCGCAAACTGGGTCCGTCGGCCCTGGCCACCATCCAGGGGGTGGCCGATGGACAGGGGCTGTCACTGTTGGAGGGGGCCCGGCAGGTGGTGGCGCAGGGTCTGCTGGGTCCGTCGGCCCGCAAGAGTCTGGAGGGGTTTCTGGAGGTGATCGACGGGGGACGGCAGTTGGCCAGGGGCGCCCATGCCGAGGAGGTGTTGCAGCAGGTACTGGAAAATGCCGGTTACCTGGACAGCCTGATCAACGGGGAGCGGGAGGAGGAAAAGCGGGAGAACATTCGGGAATTGCGCGCTTTTCTGGTTCAGACCGGTGATTTGTTGACCTTTCTGGAGCAGGCGGCCCTGGAGTCCGATCCCCCCAGGCCGGGGGCGCAGTCCGATCACAACCGGGTCATCATTTCCACCCTGCACGCGGCCAAGGGGCTGGAATTTCCGGTGGTGTTTCTGGTGGGACTGGAGGAGGGTCTGTTGCCGCACAAACTGGCGGTGGATGCCGGGGGGTTGGAGGAGGAGCGGCGGCTGGTCTATGTGGGGATGACCCGGGCCCGGGAGCGGTTGTACCTGTGTCATGCCCGGCGCCGCATGATGATGAATCGCTGGGAGCAAACCATTGCCTCCCGTTTCTTGAAGGAACTGCCGGCAGATGTGGTGGAGACCCGGGGGATGCAACTCTCCGTGCGCCGCCCATTCAGCGGCTGGGCGCGGCGTTGATCATGAAAGTCAAAAACCCCCTTTCTCGCTTCATTCGCGCGTTGTCCGGGGGGGCGGCCGTCCTGTCCCCGACGGATCATGTGGTGCTGGACGCCAATTTTGCGTTCGTTTCCCTGGTCGGTGGCACGCGCAAGAGTCTGGTCGGACGCAGTTTTACGGATCTGTTCTTCTTCCTTGATCCCGGTCTGTGGCAACAGATTGCGCAGGATGTCCTGCTTGCCGACACCCTTGCCCCTTTTCAGGTCCGTTTGCTGCGTGCCGATGGCTGCCTGTCATTCCTGACCATGTCGATTCATCGCTTGCGGGTCCGGGAGGATGTGCTGCTGCTTGTCATGGTCCACGGTGCTGCCGAGGTCGATTGGGCGCACGAGGCGGGCATGACGCGGGCCGATGCCGGGGATTGCCAACCGGTTGCGAAATCGGAAAGCCCTGATCCACTGCCTGATGGACCGGACGATGATCCGGGCCCGCCTGACATATCTGCAGAGATGTTGAAAGAGTTGACGGCAGAGGAGCTGCGCTCGGTCATCGAGAGTACTGCCCTGCAAGAGATGATGAACGAATTTTATCGCATTACGCATATTGGCATTGGCATCATCGACCTGGCGGGGAACATTCTGGTGGCCACGGGCTGGCAGGAAATCTGCTCACGTTTTCACAGGGTTCACCCGGAGAGCAGTGCCAATTGTCTGGAAAGTGATCGGTACCTGTCCGCCAATGTGCAGGCGGGGCAGTACACGCGCTACAAGTGCAAAAATCATATGTGGGATATCGCCACCCCCATTGTCGTGGGTGGGGTTCATATCGCCAATCTGTTTCTTGGGCAGTTTTTGTTCGATGACGAACGGCCGGATGAACAGCTCTTCGTGGACCAGGCGAACCGCTACGGGTTTGACCGGAAGGCCTATCTGCGCGCCCTGCACAGGATTCCCCGCTGGAGTCGACGGACGGTGACCCATGTCATGGGCTTTTACACGCGCCTGGCCCATCTGGTTGCCCGGTTGGGTGTGCATCGCTTGCTGGCCGCCCGCTCGTTGCGGGCCAAGGCGTTGGCCGAGCAGCATCTCCAGTACAACAACGCGCTGCTCTCCGCCCAGCAGGAATCAGGCATTGACGGCATGCTGGTGGTCAGTGCAGAGGGCAGGATTCTGTCGTACAACCGGCGTTTCATAGAGATGTGGCAGATTCCGCCCCATCTCATTGACACCCGCACGGATGCGGTGCTGCTCCGTTCGGTGCTGGACAAGCTGGCGGATCAGGAAGAATTCCTGAGGGTGGTGAATCATCTGTACGCCCATCCTGACCAACGGCAACGGGATGAGATTTTGCTGAGGGATGGACGGATTTTTGACCGGTATTCCGCCCCGGTGGCCGGTCCGCAGGGTGACTGCTTTGGCCGAATCTGGTTTTTTCGCGATATTACCGCGCAGAAAAAGGCGGAAGCCGAGCTGCTCAGCCTGAATCAGGATTTGGAGCAACTGGTGCGGGAGCGAACGGCTGACCTGCAAAGGGCCAAGGAGTCTGCCGAGGTTGCTTCCCGTGCCAAGAGCGACTTTCTCTCCACCATGAGCCATGAAATTCGCACGCCCATGAATGTGGTGCTGGGCATGTCGGATCTCCTGCTGGAAACCGACCTGAATGCGGAACAACGCCAACTGACCCAGATCATGCACCGTTCCAGCCGGGCATTGCTGGGGGTGATCAACGACGTGTTGGATTTTTCCCGCATCGAGTCGGGACGTTTCGCATTGCATGACGTCCCCTTTTCACCTCGCCAAGTGGTGGAGGAGACTGCCTGCTTGATGCGGATGGCGGCAGAGGAGAAAGGATTGATGTTGCTGGCAGAGGTGAGCGCAGAGGTTGCGGAGAGCGTTCTGGGAGATGATGGGCGGGTGCGTCAGGTGTTGATCAATCTGCTGAGCAATGCGCTCAAGTTTACCCGGCATGGGCAGGTCTCGGTGCGACTGATCCCCCATCCCGGGGAGGCGGCAACCCTGCTGTTCAGTGTGGTCGACACCGGCATTGGCATCCAACCGGAGTACATGGACCACATTTTTGAGGATTTTACCCAGGCGGATTCCGGGGTTTCCCGACGGTATGGAGGGACCGGTTTGGGGCTGGCCATTTCCAAAAAGCTGGTGGGGCTCATGGGGGGTCGGATATGGGTGGAAAGCCAGGTTGGGCGGGGGAGTGCCTTCTTTTTTACCCTGCCGGCCCGTCCGGCAGTCGGGGCAACGGGACAGGCGTTGCCGGCAGAGGCCGCGGCGCCTGACGCATGTGCCAGATCCCTGCGTATTCTGGCTGCAGAGGATGCGCCCGAAAATCAGGTGTTGCTGCGGGCGTATCTCAAAAAGACGCCACACCGACTGGTGATCGTCAACGATGGCATGGAGGCGGTGGCACGGGTGCAGGAAGAAGCGTTTGACCTCATCCTGATGGATATCCAGATGCCCAACATGGACGGTTATACGGCCACCAGGGCCATTCGCCGCTGGGAAGGGGAGGGGGAACGCCGACCCATGGTCATCATGGCGCTCAGCGCCCATGTCTCCCTGGACAAGCGGGAGGAGAGTCTGGTCGCCGGATGCAATGGACATCTGACCAAGCCCATCAAAAAACAGACCTTGCTGGATGCCATCCAGGCGGTGGCGGAATCCATCATCGACGGGCACGGGCCTTGATCATCGTTTCGTCCATGCTCACATCAGGGAACCGTGCCGGGAATGCGGGTCCAGGGGGGTGCCCCCCCTGGACCCGCAATAATATAAAACTAAAGGAAATATATAATGTTAACGCATATTTAGCATGCACCACAGGCTGGCTGGCGGGTTTTGACACCCTGTTGGATGAAACGCGTCCTCAGCGTGGTGATTCGTCTGGACCGGTCGCGTTTTGCTCCATGGCTTCCACGGACAGGATGGTTCCCTCGAAGCCGACCACCTTGACCGGGGTGCCGGCCGCCATGTCCAGGCCGCGGATGGTCCAGAGCATGTTGCCGATTGGTAGGGTGCCGATGCCATCCCGGATGGGTTCCGTCAAGGTGAACAGACGGCCCACTTGTTGGCTGGCGCTATGGATGGCGCCGGGTGCAACCAGGCGCCGGGCGGGGCGCCGGATCGGAGGAGGGCGGCGGGTTGACAGCAGGCGGGACAGCCCCACGGCCACCCCGGCCACCAGCAGGAACAGCACCGTGGTCATGAGCCAACCCATGGCCGGAAACACAAACAGGGCGCCGCTGACCACCCCGGCCGCCAGTCCCAGCCACAGCAGCAGGGAGGTCGGGATCAGCAGTTCCAGGAGGGTCAGCCCGACGGCCAGCAGGCCCCAGTGCCAGTGGTTCCAATGGGTGAACAGGGTGTATGCATGTTGGCTCATTCTGCGGATTCTTCCCGGTCATCATTGCTGCACGGCGGGAGCAGGGCCCGTGGGGGCTGGACCGGCCCCCACGGGGATAGAGATATGGCCGGGTTGTTGTCTCCTGTCAAGACCTGGCGTTGCCGGTGGGTGGTGCCTTGCGCTGGCTGCTCTGGGTGGTCAGGCGGGCCTTGACATCCGGGAACTGCTCCATGATGCGGTCAAAATCGCTTTTGGCCAGTTTGTAAATGTCGCAGACGGTGATGGCCCGGATGGTGGCGGTGCGCTTGATGCCACCCAGCAGCGCCATCTCGCCGAAAAAGCTGTTGTTGCGCAACCGGGTCACGGGATACCCTTCGGCGGTCAACACCTCCACGATGCCATGCTGGAGGAAAAACATCTCCTGGCCGATGGTGCCGTATTCGACAATGTCCTGGCCGGGATTGAACAGCTGCGAAATCAGCACGTCGGCAAAAGCCGACAGACACTCCCGGGAGGTGCCCTTGAAGAGGGGCACCTGCTCGATCATGTGCATGTTGATATTGTGCAGCACCTCTTTCTGGAAGGCATCTGGCAGGCTTTCGATAATTTCCTTGCTGTTGACGGCCTTTTCGGTGGCAGAGTGGGCGTAATAGCTGAAGATGGCATTTTGCAGCTCTTTTGGTACGCCGAACTGGTTGAAGAAGGAGGCCAGATTGACCAGTTTTTCCTGTTGTTTCAGGCGGTAGGCATTGGCCTGGAACACGATGGAGGAGATGCTGGCTGTGATGAAGGCGTTGAAGAGCACGCCGAGGAGCATGACGGTGGAGGCCAGGACGCGCCCGGGGTTGTCGTTGGGGGTGATATCGCCATACCCGGTTGAAGAGAGGGTTGTGACGCCCCAGTAGAGGGCCTTGTTGAAGAAGGTGGCGGGGTTCATGCTGCCGTCGCTGGGGTAGGCGATGGCCCAGCCGCAGGAGACGGTATTGATGGCCACCATAATCCAGAAGAGCATGCTGGCGGTGCGTTCAAAGGTGCCCATGGGCAGGAAGTCGCCGGCTTCCTTGAGCAGGCGGGGTACTTTGGGCATGCGCAGCAGCCGCAGCAATCCCAGCAGGGGGGCAATATCGGCATATTCCGTCGAGGCGACGAGAGAGGCAAAGGGGATGGCGGAGAGCACATCAACAAGCAGCCAGCCCTTGATATACGTTTCCAGCAAAAATTTTTGCGAGGTGACCGGTTCTCCGGCGACATAGACCGCCGTGCGCATGCTGATCAGGATGTCGAGGATGAAGAGAGCGGAGAACAACTGGTCCAGCCACAAGGCCCACTCTGCGAACTGGATGGTCGGCATGGCAATCTTGATGGGCACGGTCAGGGCAAACCAGAACACCCCCAGAAAAATGCCGAAGTTCCAGCTCTTTTTGAAGCGTTTGTCCGGATAAAAGCAGGGCAGCGCCATGTTGAATAATCCTCGACCGAATGTTTTGTGGAGTATGGGAGGTGAATTCTAAAGCAAATCCGGTGCCAATGCAAAGATTAACAGTTTGGTATTGTGTCATTTCTGGCGCATTCCTGCAAGCATTTCATGACCGGTGCGGTGGGTGGTCAGAGCGGTGGCGGATGGGTCGGTGGGGTCCGCATGCCGATGGATTGTTTGATCCGATGGTTTTCTGGTAGAGTGTCTGTCGGAGGGAGTGTTCACAGGTGACGGGTGGAGCGAGGTGCAACGCAATGGGTCGACTGTTTGAGAGGAGCGTTATCAACGGCATGGTATTGGCGAACCGCCTGGTGCGTTCGGCCACCTGGGAGGGGATGTGTACCGGGGAGGGGCGGCCGACGGACAAACTGGTGAGCTGTTATCGGGATTTGGCCCGGGGCGGGGTGGGATTGATCATGACCGGCTATGCCTATGTTCGTCCGGATGGTCGGCAGTTGCCCGGCACGTTGGGGGTCTATACCGATGCGTTTGCCGGAGAGATGTGCCGCCTGACGGAGGCCGTGCATGCCGAGGGTGGCCGGATCGCCATGCAGTTGGTCCACGCGGGTGGCAAGGCCGACCCGACCGGTTTGGATCACCCGCCGCTGGCCCCGTCCGGGTTGCGCAATGCCCAGTTTGCCGTGGAGACGATGGCGATGACGCGGCAGGATATCGAGGCCGTGGTGACGGCGTTTGCGCAGGGGGCGCGACGTGCCAGGGCCTGCGGTTTTGATGCGGTGCAACTGCATGGTGCCCATGGCTATCTGATCAACCAGTTCCTGTCGCCCCTGACCAACCAGCGCACCGATGAATACGGGGGCAGTGTGGAAAACCGGCGGCGTTTTTTGCTGGAGGTCTATGGGGCGGTGCGTCGGGCAGTGGGTGACGATTATCCGGTGATGATCAAGCTCAACGGCGATGATTTCCTGGCGGGAGGTTTGACGCTGGCCGAGGCGGTGGCGGCCGCCGTGGCATTGGATGAGGCGGGGATGGATGCCATTGAGGTCAGTGGCGGCACGGCGGCTTCCGGGGAGCGGACCCCGGCCCGGGGTCGGGCCAGGTCCCCGGACGAGGAGGGGTATCACCGGGATCTGGCCCGGCAGATCAAGGCGGCGGTCTCCTGTCCGGTGATGGTGGTGGGCGGATTTCGCAGTCGGGCGGTGGTGGAGCAGGCACTGGAAGCGGGAGATGCCGATTATATTGCCATGGCGCGCCCATTCATCCGCGAGCCGGATCTGGCCGCCCGCTGGCGGCAAGGTGAGGAGGTGACCGCCGCCTGCCAATCCTGTAACGGTTGTTTCAAACCGGGTCTGGAGGAGGGTGGAATATATTGCGTTAAATCAAGATTGTCAGCAAAGTCCGCACCTCGGGATTGACCGGCGGGCGAGATCTCTCTATGCTGAGCTGGAGCGTGCCGGATGACGGGAAGCCGGTGCGTTGTGTTGTGAATCCTTGCCCATGGGAGTTCGAGGTCATGACAATTTTTCTGACCATCGGTCGCGGTGGCTGTGCGGGCCCTGTGCCTGCCGGTGCAGGTGGTGATGGCCGTCGTGTCGGCAATGGCGACAGATCGCTGTGAAACGCGCCGACACTCTGATCATCAAGTCGGTCACCGTCCTGATCTACTCGACGCTGGCCCTGATGGTGTTGTTTTCCCTGCTGGTGCTGGTTGTGCCCCTGTTGTTGAATCCCAACCACTACAAGGCCCAGATCGTTGACCGGGTGTTGGAAAAGACCGGGCGCTCCCTGACGTTTGCCGGTGACATTGAGTGGTCACTGTTCCCGGACCCTGCCCTGACCCTGCCGCCGCTCACCCTGAGCAATGCACCGGGTTTTGGTTCCGGGCCCATGCTGCGCATTCAGCGGTTGCACGGCAAGTTGAACCTGCGCAAGCTGCTGAAGTGGCAGTTTGCCTTGGAGCAGCCCGTGCTGACCGGTGTGGAGCTGTTGCTGGAGAGCGATGCGGCGGGCCGCAGCAACTGGGATGATCTGGTGACCCGGATGGCGGTGGCCCGGGCGGAGGGTGTGGCGCAGACGGACGACCTGCCGGACAATGTGGCGAAATACCGTCAGGCGGATGAGAAGCTGTCGTTGGCGCAACTGGGCGTGTGGGCCCTGGCCTCGTTGTCGGCCCGCTCGGTCACCCTGCAGGAGGGTATGGTGCGTCTTTGTCGACCGGGCGGTACGGAGGCGCAGGCAGTTTCCTGTTTGCAGGCCACGCATCTGGTTTTCACGCCCCAGTCGGACCAGACCGACCGTCGTCCTGCCGTGCAGTTGCAGGCGGACCTGGCGGTCCAGGAGCCTCCGTTTGTGGGGCGGGTCTCCCTGTTGTACCGCCAGCCGCCCTGGACGGATCGGGCGGTCACCCAGTGGCGGGATACCGAAATCACGGTGCGTGGCCAGGTCAATCTGCCCCCTGCCAAGGAGTTGGAGCTGGTGTGGCGGTCCGATGTGACCATGGGACCGGAACCCCACAATTTGCATATCACCCAGGCCGACAGCCGCTTGACTGTCTGGAGCGACACGGCGCTGTTTCGCGAATTCACCCTGACCATGAAAGAGAATGCGGAGGCGGATCTGCGTACTGGCAAGCTGTCTTTTCCGCAAGGCGGTGTGACCTGGCGCGTCAAGTCGGACCAGTTGCCTCCGGCCGGGGTGGAGTGGGCCTTTCACTCCCCCATCGAGTTGGACTGGCGGCAGGAGACTGTGCACATGGCGGCGTTGCGGGTCCACGGTCCTGCCCAGAGTCGCATGGAGGGCCGGTTGCGTGGAGAACGTTTGTTGAGTCGGCCCAGTATCGATGCCGAACTGACCTCGGTGCGCTTTGAGCCCCGTGCCCTGCTGGTGGCCATGGGTCGTTCGGTGTCGGCCTCTGCCGACCCTGCCGCCCTGCAGCGTGGGGAGGGCTCGGCCGTCATTCATTTGGATGCTCAGTCACTGGAGATCACCCGTCTGGTACTGGAACTGGACGATACCCGGCTGGTTGGCAACCTGCACTGGCAGACCGACGCCCAGACGGATACTGGTCGCACGGTCATCCGGTTTGACCTGCAAGGGGATCGCCTTGATCTGGACCGTTATCTGCCTGTGGATCTGACCGACCCGACCCGGGCCGGGGTGGTGGCCCAGGCGCTGCTGGCCCCGGAATGGCTGTTGACGGAGTTGCCGCCCCACTGGTTGCACAACCTGGCACTGCAGGGCCGTCTGACCCTGGGGGAGTTGCGAACGGCCTCCGGTCGGGCCACCGATCTGGCGCTGACGGTGGGGGTGCAGGATCGTCAACTGCAGTGGCAGCCCTACCAGTTGACGATCCATGACGGGCGCGTGGAGAGTCGTGTCCTGTGGGATGATCGGGGGGCGGAGCCGGTGTTGACAGTGGACAAGACTGCCACGGATTTGCAGGTCGAGCCGTTGCTGCATTCGGTGGCGAACCTCCGCTGGTTGACCGGACGGGTCAATGGTGTGGCCCATCTCAGCAGCCAGGGGCGGAGTCCCGATCTGTTGTGGAAAAACCTGAATGGCACGCTGGCCCTGATGGTGCGGGATGGCGCCATGCAGGGCATGGACCTGGCAGAGCGCTTTCGGGAGGGGTATGCCGGCGGTCAGGAACAGCGGCCTGGTCAGGCCCCGTCCAGTTCCGCCCTGTCCGGCGCGCACAAAACGGTGGCGGACCGGCGGGGCAATACGCCGTTCACCCGTCTGACCGCCACCGGTCAGGTGACCGGTGGGGTGCTGGGCAACCAGGATTTGCTGTTGCTGTCACCCCTCCTGCAGGTTACCGGCAAGGGTTCGGTGGATCTGACGCGGGCGGCGGTGGATTATACCCTGGAGGTGGATGGCCTGGCGGCCGTACGGGGCAGCGGGACCGGCGCGGAAGGGCAGCGTTTGGTATTGCCGATGCGTCTGCAGGGGGATCTCAATGCCCTGAAGGGGCCGACCGTCGGCGCCCTGCGCCCTCCTGCCCCGGCGCAGTAGTGGGGTGACTGAAGCGCAATGGACAGTCAAGTTTCATGGGG
>JAMOAX010000170.1:0-5210 GCA_039908555.1 Magnetococcus sp. DMHC-8 | reverse complement strand
TGCACAGATTGTCCAGCCACTCCGGGGTTGTCAACAGGCTGGCCGCCTTTTGGAACACCTGGCGATCCAGTTCACGGGTCAGTCGACCGATATAGCGGACCTTCATGCCTTTGGAAAACAGGGATTGCACCCAGTGGGCCTGATGGTCGACCGCAATGGCCAACTCCGGAATGGTGGTGGCCTGCTGAATGCGCCGGATGCTCAACGAGGCGTGGTTGGTCAGGAAGGAGAGCAGTTCGGTCAAGCCGAGGGTGCCCAGCAGGTTGTCCTGGGTGCCGATGACCAGACGGTTCAACTCCCGTTTGGTCATCAGCAACAGGGCCTTGAACAGCGGTTCATCGGGTGATGCCATCACCAGGTTCCAGGAGGCCACCTCGGCGATGGGGGTATCGACAGACAGTTGCGCGATGGCGAGGGCATCCCGGATGTCGGCACTGGTCAGGATGCCGTGGCGATGTTCCTGCTGGACCAGCACCACATCGATACGCCGGGAGCGCATCTGGGCAGCGGCATCCCGAATGGAGGTCTCTGCTGCCAGGATGACCGGCGTGGTCAGATTGAGATCCCGGATGCGGGAGGTCAGCAGCGGTGTGACGGAATCTTCGGAGTCCCATTCACGGAGCTTGGTCATGTGTGCCCAGCCATCGTGCCAGAGGAGGAGAGACGGCCAGGGTGGAACCCCCTGGCTGGGGGTTCCACCGCGACAATGAGACGGGACGTCAGTGCTGGGAGGCGCCGGCGGCACCGATACCGCTTTCGCAGCGGATCTCCTGGGCCTCGAAGAGGGCACGCTCGGCAGCGGCCTGCGGGCTGTTGTCCAGTTTGGAGAAGAGCCAGCATCCCACGAAGGCGAGGGTCATGGAAAAGATGGCCGGGTCCTTGTAGGGGAAGATGGCCGTCTTGTTGCCCAGGACATCCACCCAGACGGTTTTTGACAGGACCACCATGACCACGGTCGTCACCAGGCCCAGGGTGCCGCCGATCATGGCGCCGCGGGTGGTCAGATTTTTCCAGTGGATGGAGAGGAACAGAATGGGAAAGTTGGCCGATGCCGCAATGGCGAAGGCCAGACCGACCATGAAGGCCACATTCTGTTTTTCGAACTGGATGCCCAGGTAGATGGCGATGACGCCGATGGCCAGGGCGGAAAATTTGGAGACACGCATTTCGACCCGTTCATCCACCTTGCCACCCCGCATGGCGTTGGCAAAGAGGTCGTGGGAGACGGCGGAGGCACCGGCCAGGGTCAGCCCTGACACCACGGCCAGGATGGTGGCAAAGGCCACCGCCGAGATGAAGCCGAGGAAGAGATCACCGCCGGTGGCGTGGGCCAGATGAATGGCCGCCATGTTATTGCCGCCCATGAGGGTGCCTTTTGCGGCATCCATGTATTGGGCATTGGGGGCCACCATCATGACGGCGCCAAAACCGATGATGAAGGTGAGAATGTAAAAGTAGCCGATGAAGCCGGTGGCGTAGAAGACCGACTTGCGTGCCTCCTTGGCATTGGGCACGGTAAAAAACCGCATGAGAATGTGGGGCAGACCGGCGGTGCCGAACATCAACGCCAGTCCCAGAGAGATGGCCGAGACGGGGTCAGTGACCAACCCGCCGGGGGCAAAGATGTCCCGACTGTCTGCCACCGCCTTTTTGTGATCTGCCAGGCTGCTGGATTTGATGCTTTCCAGGGCCGTTTTGAAAAAGAGCTCCAGATCAAAATGGGTATGATTCAAGGCGCTCAAGGCGATAAAGGTGGCCCCGGTCAGCAGCAATACGGCCTTGATGATCTGCACCCAGGTGGTGGCGATCATGCCGCCGAAAGCCACATAAAGAATCATCAGGGCACCCACGCTGATCACCGCATATTCGTACGGCAGGCCGAACAGGGTGCGGATGAGCTGTCCGGCGCCCACCATCTGGGCGATCAGGTAGAGGATGACGGTGCAGAGCGTGCCCATGGCCGACAGGGTGCGAATGGGCACCCGGGAGAGGCGAAAGGAGACGATGTCCGCAAAGGTGTAACGGCCCAGGTTGCGCAGTTGCTCGGCCATCAGGAACAGGATGACCGGCCAGCCCACCAGAAAGCCGATGGAGTAGATCAGGCCGTCATACCCCTTGGCGAACACCATGGCCGAGATCCCCAGAAACGAGGCGGCGGACATATAGTCGCCCGCAATGGCCAGACCGTTCTGGAAGCCGGTGATGCCGCCGCCGGCGGCATAAAAATCCTTGGTGGTTTTGGTGTGGGAGGCCGCCCAGTAGGTGATGGCCAGCGTGACGGCCACAAAGATGAAAAACATGACAATGGCCGTCATGTTCAAGGCGGATTCCGGCTTGGCGGCGTCGGCCGCCCAACCGATCGAGACACAGCAACCGGTGATGGCAGCCAGCAGTATACTGAATAATTGCTTCATTTCGTCTCCTCCTTGACCTGACGGGTCAGATCGTCAAAAGTGCGGTTGGCCCGGAAGACATAAATCCCGGTCAGGATGAATGCCGACACGATGATCAACACGCCGACGGGAATGCCAATCGAGATGACGCTGTCGGGGGAGATTTTGTCCCCCAGGGATTTGGGCATGAAGGCGACCACCAGAATGAAGGCATAGTAGATCACCAGCATGACAATGCTGAGGAACCAGGCAAACCAGGCCCGTTTTTTCACCAATGTTTGGTAGTTTGAGTTGTTTTTTATCCGTTGTATGAGTTGCGCGTCAACGGGATCGTTGTTCATGTTGTTACTCCTGACTGATGTTGATAAGCGATGGCCGGTTGTGCCGGCCATCCTGTCGCGACCACAGGTCCAGCCTGTTGCTAGGTGGGCTGTCGGTTGTTGATCAGGGACTGGACCACACTGGGATCGGCCAGGGTGGTGGTATCGCCCATACTGTCCAGTTCGTTGGCGGCAATCTTGCGCAGAATGCGCCGCATGATCTTGCCGGACCGGGTTTTGGGCAGACCGGGCGCCCATTGCATGATGTCAATGTGCGCGATGGGACCGATCTCCTTGCGTACCAGGGTGGCCAGTTCCTTGCGCAACGCCTCGGTAGGCTCCTCGCCCACCATCAGGGTGACGAAGGCGTAGATGCCCTGGCCCTTGATGGGGTGTGGATAGCCGACCACGGCGGCCTCGGCCACCTTTTCATGCAACACCAGGGCGGATTCGATCTCGGCGGTGCCCAGATTGTGACCGGAGACGATGATGATGTCGTCGACCCGCCCGGTGATCCAGTGATAGCCATCCTCGTCCCGGCGGCAACCGTCGCCCGGGAAATAGCGACCCGGATAGGCGGCAAAGTAGGTATTGAAGAAACGCTGGTGGTCCCCATAGACGGTGCGCATCATGCCGGGCCAGGGGCGGGCGATGGTGAGAATGCCGCCCGCCGGCCCCTCTTGCAGCACGCCTTTTTCATCGACGATTTCCGGAATGATGCCGAAAAACGGCAAGGTGGCCGAACCGGGTTTGGTGGGAATGGCCCCGGGCAGCGGGGTGATGAGAATGCCGCCCGTCTCGGTTTGCCACCAGGTATCCACGATGGGACAACGGCCTTGCCCAACGGTGTGATAATACCACTCCCAGGCCTCGGGATTGATGGGTTCGCCCACCGATCCCAGCAGACGCAGAGAGGAGCGGCTGGTCTGATGGACGAAGGCATCTCCCTGGGCCATCAACGAGCGGATGGCCGTGGGGGCGGTGTAAAAAATAGTGACCTGATGCTTGTCGATCACCTGCCAGAAGCGGGAGGCATCCGGGTAGGTGGGGATTCCTTCGAACATCAGGGTGATGGCCCCATTGGCGAGGGGACCGTAGACGATATAGCTGTGGCCGGTAACCCAGCCAACATCGGCCGTGCACCAATAGACGTCGCCGTCGTGATAGTCGAAGACGTAGCGATGGGTCATGGCAGCGTAGAGGATATAGCCGCCGGTGGTGTGCAGCACCCCCTTGGGTTTGCCGGTAGAGCCGGAAGTGTAGAGGATGAACAAGGGATCTTCCGCCTCCATGGGCTCGGCGGGACAGACCGGGTCGGCGGCAGCAATGGCCTCGTGATACCACACATCCCGTTCCGGGTGCATTGGCACCGTGCCGCCGGTCAGGCGCACGGTAAAGACGGTATGGACCGACGGACACGCCTGGATGGCCTCGTCCACGTTGGTGCGCAGGGGAATTTTTTTGGCGCCCCGCACGCCCTCATCGGCCGTCACCACGGCGCAACTGGTGGCATCCTGGATGCGATCCTTGAGGGATTCCGGGGAGAAGCCGCCAAACACCACCGAATGGATCGCGCCGATCCGGGTACAGGCCAGCATGGCCACAGCCGCCTCGGGGATCATGGGCATGTAGATGCAGACCCGATCCCCTTTCTTGATCTGACGGGCTTTCAGGGCATTGGCAAACCGGCAGACCTCCTCGTGCAAAGCCTTGTAGGTAATCTTCCTGGACTGGTTGGGATCATCCCCCTCCCAGAGGATGGCGGTCTGGTCGCCGCGGGTGGCCAGATGGCGGTCCAGACAGTTGTAGGAGACATTGAGCTGCGCCCCGTCAAACCACCGGATGTGGGCTTTGTGAAAATCCCACTCCACGACCGTGTCCCATTTTTTGAACCAGTCGATAAAGGTGTCCGCCTGGGTGGCCCAGAATCCTTCCATGTCATCAATCGATTGGGCATACAGGGTGTCATACTGGTCCCGGGTGATCAGGGCGTTGGCCGCCACTGCCGGCGGAACGGGATAGGTTTTGTCACTGCTCATGCCGATGGCTCCTTCCAGATGCTGTGCGGATGGCGATTGTCAAGCGGCCGGTGGGCCGTTGCAAACCGGGTATGTGACGGGCGGGTGCACACCGACCGCTGCCGACCTGTGCGGCATCGGTATTTTTTTGAAAAAAGCTGCTCCTGATCCCCGTCACTCCTTGAGCATACCAGTGCTCGTTGTATGATTCAAGGGAGGGAAGTATGTCCACCTATGGCAGGCCGGTAACTCTGTCGGTCGCATGTTGATATCTCGTTGAAGTGAAACACTATTGGAATATACCCGGTGAACCATCACACAGACTCTCTCGCCCAACTGCTGTCTCCCCGCTCCATGGCCCTGGTGGGTGTTTCGCGCCATGGGGAAAAGCCGGGGCATCTCCTGCTCGTCAACGCCCTGGCCGGCGGGTTTGCGGGCAGGCTGCACGTTGTCAACCGTCATGGGGGTGAATTGTTGGG
>JAMOAX010000169.1:0-5331 GCA_039908555.1 Magnetococcus sp. DMHC-8 | reverse complement strand
GCCCTCCCGTGTCTGCCGTTCCAGGATGTCACGCCCGATTTGCCAGTACAGCAGAACCAACTCCCGGTTGACCGCCGGTGTTGCCCGTTGCTGGGCGGTGTGGATGCGGGTTTTCAATTCGGCCAGCCAGTCGGCATAGCCGTTGGGGGGTGGGGTGAGGGATGCGGGGGCAGGGGTGGTCATGGGGGGGAGCCTTCCAGCAGGGGGGTGACGCGGACGCGACCGGTGAGGAGGTCGTCCATGAGACCGGATTTAAGCGCATGCATCTTTGACAGACTCTCAAGCTCATCCATGTAGCGACTCGCTACGACATCAAGTTGCTGCGTGATTCCATCTTGCTCAGTAATCGAAGGGCGAGTAATCCAAAGCTGTTTTATACCTCCTTGGCTGATGTTTTTCATGCTGCCACTCGTACCTGTGGCCGCAATTTCGATTTGGGTCCGCAGTGTTGGGTGGCGGTTGACCGGCTTGCCGCTGACCCGATTGGCACCATTTTGTATGCGCTGCCGCAGTACCAAAATACAGGCGGGGATGCCGGTGCCATAGAAGAGGTTGGGAGCCACTCCGATCACCGCTTCCAGCAGATCCTCCTCGATCATCCCGGCGCGAATGGCGCGCTCCTCGCCACCCCGGAACAACACCCCGTGGGGCATGACCGTGGCCACCATCCCGCCATCCCGGGTGACGGCCAGCATATGCTGCAAAAACATCAGGTCGGCCTTTTTGGCTCCCAGAGGCACCTGACCATAGGCAAACCGTTCCGCAAATTTGGGTTGCCAGGCGGGTCTCCCATCGGGGCTCTGTTCGGTATTGCCCCAGTTGATGGAGAAGGGGGGATTGGTGAGCACCCGGTCAAAGAGTCTCAACTCGCCCCCTTCGATATGTCGCGGGTTTTCCAGGGTATCCTCGTTTTGCAGATCGGCAGTGTTGATGCCATGCAGCAGCATGTTCATCTTGGCGATGGACCAGACGGTGCCGTTGAACTCCTGCCCGAACAGGTTGGCCTTGCGCCCGTCTTCGCCGTGCTCGTCGATATACTCCTTGGCGGCGATCAACATGCCGCCGGAGCCGCAGCAGGGGTCATAAATATCGTGCGCCAGCACAGGCTTGAGCAAGCGCACCATCATCCGCACCACGGAACGCGGTGTATAAAACTCGCCCCCTTTCTTGCCCGCAGAGTCGGCAAACTCGCCGATCAGATATTCATAGGCGGCACCGAGCAGGTCGGGAAACTCAAAATCCTCGTTGCGCAGGCGGTACAGCCCGAAGTGGGTGATCAACTGTCGCAGCTTGATGTCGGGGATCTTGCTCTGGCCAACCTTGCGGGTAAAATCGATGTGTTGCAACACCTCGGAGAGACTGACATTGGTGGTCTCGATGCCGCCCAATGCCTTGTTCAGGTAGTCGCCAACATTATGGTGGGCCTCGTTGAGCAGAAACGCATAGCGGGAGTGGGGGGGCACCCAGAAAGAGCCCTCCACCTTGTACCAGCGGACGTTTTCAGAGGAACGGCGGGCTTCCGCTTCACTTTTGCCCGCACCCATCTCCAACCGGATGACCTCCTCGCGGCGCAGGTCGAAGATGTCGGAGCAGCGTTTGAGAAACAGCATCCCAAAGATATACTCCTTGAACTCGGAGGGGTCCATCTTGCCACGCAAAATGTCGGCAGCTTTGAACAGATGGCGTTCCAGTTGGGGGAGGGTCAATGGCATCTGTTGGTTTCCCATTGATGATTCTTGGCGGGAAGCAATATGTGGAGCTTGTCCAGGCCCAATGCCCGGTAGAGGGATTCCCTGGTACGCATAAGCTGCCGAGGTTCAAGCCCCCATGCCGGCAGTACACGTTCCGGTTCCCGGGCGGAGGAAGGGGTTTCCAGATGGCGGATTAGCTGGGGGGTGATGCCGTTCTCTTCCAGGAGTTTGAGTGCCTGACGGGATTTTGAACATGGGGGATTGTGCCAGATGCCGATTGGCCCGGTTGCCTGGTCCATTGCATGCCCCTTTTTGGTGATGCGGCTCAACACCGGATATCCCTCCTGTTTGCGCTTGCCCAGGTACAGAGGGAACGGTTGTCCACCTCTTCTGCCTTTGCCGTGCCTGATCTTTGCCCTGTTGGACAAGGAATTTACCACTTTCAATCATCCGGGGCCAGTGATACATTCCTCCATGCACTGCGCATAAGTGCCGGAAAAGAGATGTGCCACCAAAGGAGTCCATGAACTGTGACAACAACCGATCCTGCCATCCACGATCTGATTCGGTTACGCTGGTCGCCGCGATCATTTGCTGCCCGGCCTGTGGAGCGAAATGTGGTCAAAACGCTCCTGGAGGCGGCCCGTTGGGCAGCTTCGTGCTACAACACCCAGCCATGGCGTTATATCGTTGCCTTTCAGGAGGATGAGGAGGTATTCGGCCGCCTGCTGGGCTGTCTGGCGGAGGTCAACCAGCATTGGGCCAAACATGCGCCCGTGCTTTTGGTGTCGTTGGCCCGCACCCTGCACGATCACAACGGCAGGCCCAACCGCTGGGCATGGCATGACGTTGGCGCGGCCAATGCGCAATTGACTGCCCAGGCTACGGCCATGGGATTGGTGGTACATCCGATGGCCGGATACGATCCCAATGCGGTCTGTGCGCTGTACGCCTTGGAGCCGATCTTCGAGCCGGTTACGGTTCTCGCGCTGGGTTATCCCGGATTGCCGGACCGGTTGGATGCCTCTCTGCGCGAGCGGGAGATTGCACCGAGACAACGCAAGTCTCTGGAGGAGATTGCCTTCAACGGCACATGGGGAAACCCGTTGTAGAGAAGAGATGAGACTCTGGACCATCCACCCGCAGTATCTGGATGCCAAGGGGCTGGTCGCCCTGTGGCGAGAGGCGTTGTTGGCCCAGAAGGTTCTCCGGGGATTGACTCGAGGTTACGTCAACCACCCCCAGCTTGTGCGGTTCAGGGAGCAGGAGAACTCGAGCGGGGCCATCGCCCGTTATCTGGATGTCGTGCAGCAGGATGCGACGCGACGCAGGTATCGTTTTGATCCTGGCCGGATCGTCTCGACACCCTGGAACGGTGTCATCCAGGAGACCAATGGACAACTCCTTTACGAGTGGGAACATTTTCTGCGCAAAGTCGCCACCAGAAATCCTGGCCACCATGGCGCGTTGCAGAAGATCATCATGCCCGACCCGCATCCCCTGTTCGAACTGATTGATGGGGAGGTGCGGGAATGGGAACGGAGCCAAAAAGTTGTGATTTGACTGTAGAAGAATGAGAGGCATCTGCCATGAGCGAGTACCAGAACTGCGAATTTCTGGCCGTGGATCGGCCATTGACCGAGCAAGAGATGGCCTACCTGTGAGCATCGTCCAGCCGCGCCCGCATCACGCCTACGGTATAGGCGAAACAACACCAGACTGGATTGCATCGGCCTGCACCCGCTGCGGGAAATGCTGCTTGAAAAAGGACTACATGTTGAGTCTTGCTGCAACGGCCAAGGATGTTGTCCGATGGCGGAAGGAGGGACGGGATGACATTTTGCGGTATTTGGATCATGTGAGTCCGGGGGTTTACGACTTGTGGTTTGCCGATGGCAAGGAGTTGGCCCGTTGCCCATTCCTGAGAAAGGACCGGGGTGCAGCAACCTACCGATGCACAATCCATGACACCCGCCCGGAGCAATGTCGCAGTTATCCTGCAAGCTATGAGCAAATGGTCGCTGACGAGTGCGAAATCATCCAAGTGGTTATGGCTGCCGCCGGGGCCATCCATCGATCACAGATGAACGCCGGTCAAGAAAAACCAGGGCAGATTGACCACGCAACAGGGGAGCGGTGTCCTTTTTAAGGGAGCAACAGTGATGAAACCTCAAGTTGGTCACCAACCGAAACATCTGTTTGATCCGGCACGAGCAACCAGCCTGTTGGACCCACAGCAACGTTTTGTGACGGACCCATCGGCACTGGTGCGGGAGATGGGGATTCAGCCCGGCATGCGGGTGGTGGATTTGGGGTGTGGAGCCGGATTTTTTACCCAGGCATTGCTGGAAACAGTCGGCGAGGCAGGTCGGGTGGTGGCGGTAGAGTTGCAGGAACCGATTCTTGCCTTTTTGCGGGAGAGGTTGGGCGGGCATTCTCGACTGAAAATGATTTTGGCAAACCTGCTGGAGACCGGGTTGGAGAGTGGTGGATGGGATGCAGTCTTTGTCGCCTTTACCCTGCATGAGGTGCCGGTGGCGGCTGCACTGGTCGAGATCCGGCGTATTTTGCGTCCCGGTGGGTTGTTGGCGATTCTGGATTGGGGGCATGCACGGAGATGCCCCGAGCGGGAAACAGGGCGGCACGCGGGACCACCAGAGGAGGAGCGATTGTTGCCGGAGGTGTTGCGGCGGCAACTGGGGGAGTCCGGTTGGCGGGAGAGAGCATATGGCGAACGGTTGGGCGGGTGCCATTACTGGGTCACCGCCCAGGCTGAAACCTGCAACGAGTCGGCTTAAGATGCGGCAAGCCCAAACGACCATCACGGTCCAGACACGGGGCGTGGGACTGCTGGAAATCACCGAGGAGGTTGTCGTGTGGCTGCGGAGCCAGAACGTACGAACAGGTCAGGTGACGATTTTCTGCCGACACACATCGGCCAGTTTGACCATCCAGGAAAATGCCGACCCGGATGTGCAGCGGGATCTGATCGCCTTCTTCAACCGTCTGGTCCCGGAAGGTGCCTCCTGGTTCCAGCATACCAGCGAGGGAGCGGATGACATGCCCGCGCATATCAAGGGTGTTCTCACCGACGTTTCCCTCACCATCCCGGTCGCCGCTGGTCGAATGGTGTTGGGGACCTGGCAGGGCTATACCTTTGCGAGCATCGTCGGCAGCCACACCGGAGGGAAGTGGTGTTGCATTTCATTGGGGAGTGAAACCGTGACGAAAGAGGAATTGCTCGCCCGTCTGGGGCAGATTGAATGGCGCGATATTGAATTCAAGGAGCCTCGTGCGGCGGTCCCGAAATCGTGCGGTGCGCCAGATGCTGCCTCGTCCCACTCTGGATGTGCGGTGGATTCCCACCGCCCTGCACGACTCCCAACCGGAGGTGCGCTGGTTGGACCGGATCGTCTTCGAGGAAAACCTGATCACCACCTGGCGGGGTCTGGTGCGGAAATACATTGCACACCGCCAGATCGGACCGGCGTCCAGCATCTCAGCAGCCCATTCCGCTCAGAATCCTATCCAAAACCGGTGTCGATCCGACCTCAGCCAGGATCCATCCGACCTCAACCGGTTTTCGGAGATGCACAATCCGACCCCATGGTTTCGGGTGAGGAGGGGGGAGGGGCCTCCC
>JAMOAX010000168.1:0-5416 GCA_039908555.1 Magnetococcus sp. DMHC-8 | reverse complement strand
GGCCGGATTGACATTGAGGAGATGGAATTTTCGCCGGTGACGGTGGTGGAGGGGTGTGCAGAACTGCTGGCCGCCCAGGCCCATGACAAAAACCTCTCCCTGATGACTTTCATCGACCCGTCGATCCCCTCCATCCTGCTGGGCGATCCCGGTCGCCTGCGGCAAATGTTGCTCAATCTGCTCAACAATGCCATCAAATTTACCGAGGAGGGGGAGGTCGTGGTCCGGGTCCACCCAGTGACAGTGGATGCCCGGGAGAACGGGGACCGACTCATGATTCGTTTTGCCGTGACCGATACCGGCATCGGTTTGCCGGATGAGGTCCGGGCACGGCTGTTCGAGCCCTTTACCCAGGCGGACCGGAGCACGAGTCGCAAATATGGCGGTACAGGGTTGGGGTTGGCCATTTCCAAACGTCTGGCCGAACTGATGGGAGGCACCATCGGGACGGATGTGGAACACGGCCAGGGGACCACCTTCTGGTTCCATGTGCCGTTCCGCCGTGCGCAACCGACGCAGGGGAAAGAGGATGTGGACCGCGTCCTGTTGCACGGGCTGCACATCCTGCTGTTGCTCAACAATGCCACCGATCAGGAGATCCTGGAAAGTTGTTTCCGGGCCTGGGGATTGGTTCCCCACGGTCATCTCTCGGACGGTGTGCGGGTGCCGTTGCGGGAGAGGGTGCAGCCCTTGCCGGTTTGTCCATTGGTGGTGATGGCCCTGGTCCCGTCGGACATGCATGACCCATTGCTGTTCCAGGGGATGGAGCCGGCCCGGGTGACCGGGTTGCCGCCCCGCCCCCCGGTGGCGACGGACCCGGCCACCCACTGGATTGCCCTGCTGGATGGTGAGGACAAACCCTTGCGCGAGTTTGCCATGGCAGCCGGTTTTGCCGCCTGTCTGGTCAAGCCGGTTCGCCAGGAGGAGTGGTTGCAGTGCTTGACCCGTCTGTTGTCGGCCACGGAGGCCGACGATGGACACTCCCCATCGCTCCCGTGGCCGGTCGAAATGTCCAATCCGCCCGCCATGGCGGCCTACGATGCCCTGGAGTCGGGCAAACTGCTGTTGCTGGTGGAGGACAATCCGGTCAACCAAAAGGTCACGTTGTTGCAGTTGAAAAAGCTGGGGTATGCCGCACATGCCGTCAGCAATGGCCGGGAGGCGGTGGAAGCGGTGACCAATCTGCCCTATGCCCTGGTCCTGATGGATTGTCAGATGCCGATCATGGACGGCTTTGAGGCAACCCATGCCATTCGCCGGCTGGAGCAGAGCACCTTGCGTCATACCCCCATCGTGGCCATGACGGCCAATGCCATGAAGGGGGATCGGGAACGGTGTCTGCATGCCGGCATGGACGATTATTTGAGCAAACCGGTGGCACCGGACATGCTGCTGCAAAAGCTGCAATACTGGATTCCCAAGGGGGCCACTGAACTGCCTGCCATTGAAATCCAGCAGCTTCGCCAGTTGTTTGGCGAAGACGATGGCATGGTACGGGAACTGTTGCAACATTTTCCGGCCTCGGCGCGGGAGTTGCTGGATCGGTTGTGGCAGGGTATTCAGGCGAAAGATGGTGCGCTCCTGAGTGATACAGCCTTTGAACTGCAGGAGGCTTGTGCCAATATGGGAGCGATGGGCATGTCGGCGGCAGCCCACATCCTGGAACGGGCCATTGTCAAAGAGGATTGGGAGCGATCCCGTCTGGCCATGGAACAGCTTGAACGGGTGTTCCAGAAGGTGGAACGGTATGTTGAAAGTTATGAATCCCTCCATCCATAAGGAGCAGATGTGCTGGAGCATGGGCAGAACCGGAGCGACGCGATGCCAGTCAGGCAACTGATCAGAGAGATTCAGGATCATGTTCAGCCCTTGCTGGAACTGGCGCTGGCTCCCGATCACCGGGCACATGTGCGTCACATTCAGGCGGCTGCGACGGCCCTGATGGGCATGGCGGCACCGGACGAGGGTGGCGGCTCGGCCGGTGACCCGCCGTCAGGCGCGATGCCCGGTCCGACCGAGGTCGATGCCGCGCCGGAGGCCGACGAGGGATCGTCCGGGTTGGCCGTTTTCTCTGCCATCGGGCCGCTGCATGTCCTGCTGGTGGAGGACAATCCCTTCACCCAGAAATTGATGTCCCGCCTCTTGACCATGCGCGGCCATCGCATTGCAGTGGCTGCCCATGGCCGGGAGGCATTGGCCCTGCTGGAAGAGACCGAGGCCCGGGCGGACGGCTTTGACATGGTTTTGATGGACATACGGATGCCAGTTCTGGATGGTTTTGAAACGGCCCTGGCCATTCGGCAACGGGAGGCAGAACGGGATGGGGGGCGCCGGTTGCCCATCATCGCTGTCACTGTCCTGACTGGTGAGGAGGATCGGCAACGTGCCCTGCAGGTTGGCATGGATGCTTTCCACTGCAAACCGGTCCAGGCCAATCAACTCTTTGCCGAGATGGAACGGTTGGCT
This sequence comes from Magnetococcus sp. DMHC-8, assembly GCA_039908555.1. GTDB lineage: Bacteria > Pseudomonadota > Magnetococcia > Magnetococcales > Magnetaquicoccaceae > Magnetaquicoccus. The sequence goes on along the minus strand of JAMOAX010000168.1, from coordinate 2,950 downwards.
GTGCCAATGGTCCATGTGGTGCCACAGGTGCCGGCTGCGGCCGGGTCGCCGCCGGTGTCAGCCCGGGCGACGACTGACGAGGAGGCCGTGCACATGGAACTGGATATGGGGGTGTTGCTCAAGACGGTGGAAAATGACTGGTCACTGCTGGGGGAGATTGTGGATTTGTACCGCATGGATGCCCCCCGGCAACTGCAGCGCATCCAGGACGGGATCGACCACAACGATGCCGACCGGGTGCGCGAGGCGGCCCATTCTCTCAAGGGTGCCTCGGGCGCCTTTGGCGAGACGCCCACCTACGCCCTGGCCTTTCAACTGGAACAGGCCGGCCGCAATGGGAATTTGCAGGAGGCCGGGCGGTTGCTGGCCCGGTTGCAACGCTCGATTGTCGCGCTCGAGAAGGCACTCTGCCTGGAACTCAGCAAACACAATGTGGATAAACGGGTCGATGGGCTGACCAGGACCCCCTGAACCAATGGGAACCGGCTGGTGAAACTGATTCAACCTTTTGCGGGCTGGCGACCTCGACCGGGTCTGGCGTCGCGTGTGGCTGCCCCGCCCTATGATGTGCTGTCCAGTGCCGAGGCGCGTCTGATGGCACAGGGCAACCCGGACTCTTTTCTGCATGTTTCCAAGGCGGAAATCAATCTGGACCCGGCGTTGCCTTCGGACGATGAGCAGGTCTACCGGGCCGCGCAGCGACGATTTGATCAGATGCAGAGGGAGGGGGTGTTGATCCGGGATGCTGTGCCCTGTCTGTACCTGTATCGTCTGGCGGTGGGCCAGAGGGTGCAGACCGGTGTGGTGGCGGCGGCCTCGGTGGCGGCCTATCGCGCCAACCGCATTCGCAGACACGAGTTGACGCGACCGGACAAGGAGAACGACCGGACCCGTCTGGCAGAAACCCTGGCGGCCCATACCGGTCCGGTTTTTTTGATTTACCGGCAGACGGATGAATTGGATGCCCTGGTGGCCCGGATTTGTCAGGAGGTTGCGCCGGATGAGGATTTCCAGGCCGACGATGGGGTGTGTCATACCCTGTGGGTGATACGAGACGTGCAGCAGATCGACCGTCTGGTGGCGTTGATGGAGCAGCAGCCGCGTCTCTATGTGGCGGACGGCCATCACCGCTCTGCCGCCGCCGCCCGGGTGTGTGATCGTTGGCCTGCTGCCGACCGGTTTCTGGCCGTTCTCTTTCCGGACAACCAGGTCAATATTCTCGATTACAACCGTGTCGTGCGGGACCTGAACGGCCTGACGCCATCCGCCTTTCTGGAAGCGGTGGGCCGGCGCTTTCGGGTCACGGTCGAGGCCGAGGCGGTGCGACCCGACCGGCCCCACACTTTTGGACTCTATGTCGCCGGACAGTGGTATCGACTGGAACTGGCGTCCGAATATTGCGATGGCGCCGACGCCGTCAGCCGATTGGATGTCGCGCTGCTGGATCGGCATCTCCTGCAACCCGTGCTGGGTATCCATGACTTGCGCCGGGATCAGCGTGTTGATTTTGTGGGTGGCAGTCGGGGTGTGGCGGCGTTGGCGGCATTGGTCGATGGGGGCACCATGGCGGCGGCGTTGGTATTGTTTCCCACCCGGTTGGCAGAGCTGATGGCCGTGGCCGATGCGGACCAGATCATGCCTCCCAAGTCCACATGGTTTGAGCCCAAGCTCCGCGACGGTATGGTGGTGCAGACCTTTTCTTGAGTCTGTCCCTGGCGATTCTTGTTGGTGAGGGGAAAAAATATGGCGCAAGATCAGTTGTTTGCTGAAGTGGACAAGCGGGCCAACCTGGCCATGAGCAACGAAGTGGAAATGCTGACCTTTTATCTGGCGGATCAGCAACTGTACGGGCTTAATGTTTTCAAGATTATTGAAATTTTGGAAACCCCCAAAAAGATTGTCCGCTTGCCTCTTGCCCACCCGGCCATCAAGGGGGAGATCGATTTTCGCGGTCATCCCATCAATCTGATCGATCTGGGTGAATACCTGGGCATGGCCCCCATCGATTACCGGCGGACGGTCAGTTATGTGCTGGTGTGCGAATACAGCACGACCATCCAGGGTTTTTTGGTCTTTCGGCCCAATGTACTGGTGACCAAGAGCTGGGATGACATCATCAAGCCGGTGGGTCAGGTGTATGAAAGCAGTTGTTTGACGGCGATCACCTATCATGAAGGTCAGCCGATTCAGATGCTGGATGTGGAGAAGGTGCTGAATGACATTGTCGGCATCAACATTACGATTTCCCGGGAGTTGATCGAGAGGGGTCAGCGCCTGGTCCGCCAGGATCACCATATTCTGGCGGTGGACGATTCCAAGGCGGCCTGTCATTTGATTCAGGCGGTGTTGAACCAGATGGGCATTCGGCACACCGTGGTGGATGAGGCGCCGAAGGCGTTGGCATTGCTGGAGCAGTCGATCGGGGCGGGGGGCAAGAGTGCCTATACGATGGTTTTTACCGATATTGAGATGCCGGTGATGGATGGTTTTACCTTTACCCGCAAGGTCAAGGGCAACCCGCGTCTGGCTGGTGTGTATCTTGCCATCAACAGTTCCCTGAGCAACAAATCCAACGAAGAGAAGGCGCACCAGATGGGTGCGGACGATTTTATTCCCAAGTTTACCCCGGACAACATGGCCCGGATTGTGCTCGAACAGGTGGAGAAGGCCAACCGCCTGCAGGGGTCTTGATGGGATTGCGGGTCCAGGGGGGTCACCCCCCTGACGGGTCCAGGGCAGAGCCCTGGGACTTTGCCGTTGCCGTTGCTGTTGATTTTCAAAAAAAGCCGAAGCGGTTTTTGCTTCGGCCTTTTCAGCATGCGCCGCAGGCAATCTGGCGGGTATCGCAAATCGCCAGATTGCCTGCGGCGCATGCTGAGGACGCCGCAGCAAAAACCGGCTGCGGCTTTTTTTTTAAAATCAACAGCAAAGTCCCAGGGCTCTGCCCTGG